>JBGSXW010000001.1:0-67116 GCA_041751215.1 Saccharimonadales bacterium (SeqCode)
GCGAACAGCCGAACCCTTGGGACCTGCTCCAGCCCCAGGATGTGATGAGCCGACATCGAGGTGCCAAACCGCGCCGTCTATGTGAACTATTGGGCGCGATAAGCCTGTTATCCCCGGGGTAACTTTTATCCGTTTGCGTCGCCATTACCACTAACATGTACAAATGTACTAACGACGGGTCACTAACTCCCACTTTCGTGTCTGCTTGACTTGTAGGTCTCGCAGTCAAGCTGGCTTATGCGTTTGCACTATCAATTCGATTTCCATCCGAATCTAGCCAACCTTTGAACGCCTCCGCTACTCTTTAGGAGGCAACCGCCCCAGTTAAACTACCCGCCAGACACGGTTCCGGACCCTGGGTCTGAAGATTCAATTAACAATCTGCAGACCTAGGGCCCGGTGAGAGTAAAACTACAACAAGGGTGGTATTTCATATTTTGACTCCACCAATGCTAGCGCATCGGCTTCAAAGTCTCCCACCTATGCTACACATGTTGCAGCTCGACTCAATGTCAAGCTGTAGTAAAGCTCCACGGGGTCTTCTCGTCCTGGTGCGGACAGACGGCATCTTTACCGCCAATGCAATTTCACCGAGTCCTTCGTTGAGACAGTGCCCAAATCGTTACGCCATTCGTGCGGGTCGGAACTTACCCGACAAGGAATTTCGCTACCTTAGGACGGTTATAGTTACCGCCGCCGTTCACCGGGGCTTCAGTTCTGTGCATACACACATCCCCTTAACCTTCCGGCACCGGGCAGGCGTCAGCCCCTATACATCCACTTTCGTGTTAGCAGAGACCTGTGTTTTTGCTAAACAGTCGCTTGGGCTCTTTTACTGCGGCCTTCAAAATGAAGGCAGACCTTATCCCGAAGTTACGGTCGCTTTTGTTGCCGAGTTCCTTAACGAAGGTTCTCTCGAGCGCCTTGGTCTACTCGACCTGGGTACCTGTGTTGGTTTGCGGTACGGGCGGCTACATCTATTACACTGCAGAGCTTTTCTGGTCAGCTTGGGTCATTTGAATCGCCGGCAAAAGCCAGCTCTCATTCGTGCTTCGCCCGAAGACTAGACACTTAGACGGCTATAGCCATGAAACCGCTCAAATTACCATGCCGCGCACTTGCAGCAACAATGTAGCCGGTACGGGAATATTAACCCGTTGTCCATCGTCTACGCTACTCGCCTCGACTTAGGCCCGACTAACCCTGGGGTGATGATCATAGCCCAGGAATCCTTACCCTTTCGGCGGACAGGATTCTCACCTGCCTTATGGTTACTCATTCCAGCATTCTCACTTCCCCACGCTCCACCAAACCTCACGGTTCAGCTTCAAAGCTGAGAGGAACGCTCCTCTACCACTGTTAATAAATTAACAATTCATATCTTCGGTACTACACTTAGCCCCGTTACATTTTCCGCGCAGGAACGCTTGACGAGTGAGCTGTTACGCACTCTTTAAATGAATGGCTGCTTCTAAGCCAACATCCTCGCTGTCCAAGCATTCCCACCTCGTTTCCCACTTAGTGTAGATTTAGGGACCTTAGATGATGATCTGGGCTGTTTCCCTTTCGAGCGCGGAGCTTAGCCCCCGCGTTCTAACTGCCGTGACTTGGCTTACGGTATTCGTAGTTTGTTAAGGGTGGGTACCCGTAAGGGCCCCAGTCCTAAACAGAGCTCTACCCCCGTAAGTTGCAACACGACGCTAGCCCTAAAGCTATTTCGAGGAGAACCAGCTATCTCCAGGTTCGATTGGCATTTCACCGCTAACCACAGGTCATCCAAGCACTTTGCAACGTGCCCTGGTTCGGTCCTCCACGCAGTCTTACCTGCGCTTCAACCTGCCCATGGTTAGGTCACCTGGTTTCGGGTCTAATTCCGCCAACTCCGGCACATCCACGCTGGACAAAATGCGTCTGTGGGTGCAGATCACTAGATTTTGGCTTTGCGAAAATTTCGAAACGTATCCTCTGCGATACGTTGAAAAATTTTCACTTTGCCAAAATCGGTGCTATGCGTCCACAGAGTATTTTGCTCAGTGCGGATGTGCCGACGGCCTATTAAGCCTCGCTTTCACTGCGCCTCCGTCAATTGACTTAAGCTAACGCTGACGAAATTAACTCGCTGGATCGTTCTACAAAAAGCACGCCGTCACATCCGAAGATGCTCCGACTCCTTGTAGGCATGCGGTTTCAGGATCTATTTCACTCCCCTCCCGGGGTTCTTTTCACCTTTCCCTCGCGGTACTTGTACACTATCGATCACAAGATATATTTAGTCTTGGAAGGTGGACCTCCCGGATTCAGACAGGGTTGCACGTGTCCCGTCCTACTCGAGTAATCAAACATAAGTCCATGCTTCGCTTTCGTATACGAGGCTATCACTCTCTTTGGCGCAGCCTTCCAGCTGCTTCTACTAGCCAAGCAGGTTCACTTACTGATTCGCTGTCAGGCGATCATTGCATGACAGACATCTCGATAAATCAAGATCTCTGTCATGGTCGTTTGATTCTCACAACCCCATTCAAGCATTGGGCTGACACCCATACTCGCTTCCGAAGAAGCAAGAACTTGAAAAGTTTGGACTCTTCCCCGTTCGCTCGCCACTACTTAGGGAATCATTGGTTATTTTCTCTTCCTCACGCTACTAAGATGTTTCAGTTCGCGTGGTACCCACTAACTGTTCTATGTGTTCAAACAGCTGTGACTGGACATTACTCCAGCCGGGTTTCCCCATTCAGACATCCCCGGATCAAAGCTTGTTTGGCAGCTAACCGAGGCTTTTCGCAGCCTACCACGTCTTTCGTCGGTATCTTGTATCTAGGCATTCACCGCATGCCCTTTAGTAACCTTCTTTACTGAGTCTCTTGTGTAAAACTCAAGAAACTCAGATCTATTGCATTGACATGACTGATGGTCGGTAAAACCAACCATAGTCGATATCATCTATCCATCTAAATTGTTAACGTACTCTGGCTTCCAACGGTAGACATAAAAAAATCGCCCCGTTGGAGGCGACCAGTTGATGAGCATACAAGCTACGATCGTTAGCGATTCGCCTCCGTAACAGTAGTTTGTGTGCTCATGTCTGGTCCTCCTAGTCTTTGACCGATTTAGAGTGTACCCTACTTTCACCCTACTTGTAAAGGGTTTTTACAGGGGTTCGGTGGAAAGATTTGTTGTGACTTTTACGTACAAATAGTCTCTGTTAGCTTGCATAAGCGTCATAATTAGTGTACCGTATGGTCAGCTTTTTCCGTGTGAAGGAGCCGTACCAATCAGTTGCAACATTCGACTACTAAAGAGAGTTGAGAACCTATGCAGTGTTTTTCAGTTTGTGAGAGCGGACACGCAGGTCACGACCCGCATCGCTCGCTCGAAGGGGGAAAGCTCAAGTCGTGGCTCGATGACCACGACATCACGGCCGTCCGCCGCGTCGGCGAAGGCCACTGGCTGATCGACTCGTTCGATCGCCTGCACCTGTTCCCGCGCTGGGATCCGATTCCCGGTACGAGGACCCTCAAGGATCTCGGCGTAGAGCCCAGCTCCATCAAGCGATACCTCGAGACCTGCATCCGGCAGGCCGAGAACAACAGCGGCGGTTCCAGCGCGGCGCCCATCTCGATCACCCACGAGGCAGCACTCCTGCTCTGGAACGCTGGCTTGCTCGAACCGATGCACCTCGAGGCGGCAACCGAAAGCCGTGTGGAGTTCCGCACCGTGAACGGTCGGCCCAGGAAGCGAGGTCGCCTCGTCGGCGGTCGCGGCTCCTGGAACTGCAGGGCTACCATCAGCACGGAGATCAACCTGTGCGGTGAGCGGCGGCTCCAGATCGTTCCGGGGCAGTTCGCTCCCCTCATGCTGGTCAGCGAAACGCCTCGGGTCACCGAGCCGATTCGCGCCTGAACACCATGGCTCTCTCTTTAGCGTCGTCGCCCCTTGATGGTTTTTCCATCACCATAGGGTCGCGTTGCAATTGAGAGAGTCCTTGTCTACTCAGGCAAGCTGATGAGTCCAAGCCTATGACAATCCAGGCAAAAGGACGAAACTCTCAAGAATCATTGACGCTAGAGCTCAAGAACTCTATTATGTTTATCTGTTAGCCATGGGGTCGTAGCTCAGTTGGTTAGAGCGCGTCACTGATAATGACGAGGTCGGAGGTTCAAGTCCTCCCGACCCCACCATGTATACTATTCCAGGTTAAGGGGACATAGCTCAGTTGGCTAGAGCACCTGCTTTGCAAGCAGGGGGTCCAGGGTTCGAGTCCCTGTGTCTCCACCAAACATAACGCCCCTCACAGGAGGGGTTTTGTGTTTGGTAGGGTTAGTGTGTCTCGAACCCTGAGCGGCAAAGCCGCGGGTTCGTTCGCGAGGAGCTCTCGCAGAAGCTCGCTTCGAGAAAGCGCCGAAGCGCGAGCCGTCAGGCGAGGTCCCTGTGTCTCCACCATGAAAAGTGCCGTCCGAAAGGGCGGCTTTTTTCATGGTGATTGATGCTCGAACCCTGAGCGGCCAGCATCAGCGTGCTATACTGCTCGAGGTACTAACGGAAACATAAATGATTCTTACAAACATTTTTTTTGGAATTTTGATAATCGCCGCAGGCGTGTTTGCCTTGAAGTATAACTATCAATTAGTTAATTCATTCGGTAACGACAACTGGTTTGAACAACACCTAGGCGCTGGCTCCACCTATGGAGTGGTGAAGATATTTTCAGTTTTACTGATCCTTTTTGGGCTTTTAAAGATATTCGGGCTCGATGACGACATCACTCGGTTTATCTTCTCGCCCTTAAGCGGAATTTTTAAGAACTAATTTAATAAAAACTAAAAAGCCGCCGACTATTACTAGTCAGCGGCCTGCTTTGCTTTTAACAAATTGTTAACAGTTTAATTGTGTAGCGTGCAACTCGTACCTCTGCGTTTTCTGAGCCTGCATGTCAGTTTATGTTCAGCTTCGCTGGTATTGCTAGCTGCCTGCATCAGGTTTTTGACTCGTATACGTATCAATCTGATACGCTTCCTTGTCCAAAACCCGTTTCGGCTAGCTCTCAAACCAGCTCACTTAACGAACATCTACTAACAAGCAGGCTCATGTACCTGAGAATCGGTTCATATTCTCAAGCCGCATCGACCTAGCTCTCCGATAAATCGGACGCTAGTTTCTCCCTAGAAAGGAGGTAATCCATCCGCACCTTCCGGTACGGATACCTTGTTACGACTTTACCCCAATCATCACCCCCACCTTAGGCCGACAAGTCGGACTTCGGATGTTGATGACTTTCGTGGTATGACGGGCGGTGTGTACAAGACCCGGGAACGTATTCACCGTAGTGTTCTGACCTACGGTTACTAGCGATTCCAGCTTCATGCAGGCGAGTTTCAGCCTGCAATCCGAACTGAGACCGGCTTTGATGGGATTTGCTCCGTCTCGCGACTTGGCTGCCCTTTGTACCGGCCATTGTAGCGTGTTTGTAGCCCAGGACGTAAGGGCAATACTGACCTGACATCATCCTCTCCTTCCTCCCCGTTACCGAGGCGGTCTCGTTAGAAAAATTCAACTAACGATAAGGGTTGCGCTCGTTGCGGGACTTAACCCAACATCTCACGACACGAGCTGACGACGGCCATGCAGCACCTGTCACTTGGTTCCAAAAGGCACACTCTACTTTCGTAGTGCTTCCAAGGATGTCAAGCCCTGGTAAGGTTCTTCGCTTATCGTCGAATTAAACAACACGCTCCACCGCTTGTGCGGGTCCCCGTCAATTCCTTTGAGTTTTAATCTTGCGACCGTACTCCCCAGGCGGGATACTTAACGCGTTAGCTTCGCTACAGAAGGGGTCGATACCTCCTACAGCTAGTATCCATAGTTTACGGCGTGGACTACCGGGGTATCTAATCCCGTTCGCTCCCCACGCTTTCGTGCCTGAGCGTCAGCAATGAGCCAGTGGCCTGCCTACGCCATTGGTGTTCCTCCAGATATCTACGGATTTCACTCCTACACCTGGAATTCCAGCCACCTCTCTCATGCTCTAGTTTGCCAGTTTCTCTACCACTTCCAAGGTTGAGCCTTGGCCTTTAAGTAGAGACTTGGCATACCGCCTACGCAACTCTTTACGCCCAGTAATTCCGGATAACGCTTGGATCCTCCGTCTGACCGCGGCTGCTGGCACGGAGTTAGCCGATCCTTATTCATAAGTTACCGTCATAATCGTCACTTATAAAAGCAGTTTACAACCCGAAGGCCGTCATCCTGCACGCGGCGTTGCTGCGTCAGGGTTTCCCCCATTGCGCAAAATTCCCTACTGCTGCCTCCCGTAGGAGTCTGGACCGTGTCTCAGTTCCAGTCTGGCTGATCATCCTCTCAGACCAGCTACCGATCGAAGCCTTGGTAAGCCATTACCTTACCAACAAGCTAATCAGACGCAGGCCTCTCCCAAACCGCCGAAGCTTTAATCCGAAGACCATATGCGGTATTAGACCCGATTTCTCGGGCTTATCCCTCAGTTTGGGGCAAGTTCCTACGCGTTACTCAGCCGTCCGCCGCTCCCTGCACATCACATTCCTTCAGTGTTAGGTTGAGTTAGTGTTGCTAACTCTTCCGTTCATCCTACTTATTGCAGGATGATGAAACTCCAAATAGTCGTTTCATCGACCTGTCTTATCTAGGGAAGAAATGCGCTGTGCAGGGCGCTCGACTTGCATGTATTAGGCACGCCGCCAGCGTTTATCCTGAGCCAGGATCAAACTCTCCAAAAAGAACTGCCTGATAAATCAGACAGGTTTCGAGTGATTGAACTACTCAAAAATTGTTGTCAAATTTTCATTGACGTTGACGCTACACAATTAAACTGTTAACGAGCGCTCTAAACATGACCCCACGGGTCACACCTCTTGAGACTGGGTTATATCCTATCTAAAAAGTTCTGTATGCGCAAGGAGTTTTTATCTAGAGTGAAAATAAGACTACCAAAGCCCCAAATAACCACGGTACCTCAAACACCATTCCGTAAGGTCGCTCTCCCCATTGAATCTTGTGGTGAAAGGCAAAAAATTGCTTCCATCCAGGTGTCTCTTTAAGACGAGGTTCGGCTAGCCACAGCATGTCTGGCAGTGTCGCGGCAATGCTGGCTGCTGCCAGTAGCCAGATGTCATCTGGCCAAGTCAGAGCTACGACGATAGCTAGAAAAGTCGCTAGTGCCGAGTCTATAATCAGCACTTTTTTGAAGTTATCGTTAAAGGCTTTTACTTTTGGATGACGGCCAAAGTGCGGCAGCGCATCAAGCGCAAAGTGCGAGGCAAACGACAGCGGAACAACCAGCACTGGTTCTTTAACTGTTAGAGCAATTACAAAGGCCGTAGCCGCATGGTTGGTCGTAAACATATGAGTATTCTAACGCTTTTTCTTGGCTGGCGCCCGAGCTTTTTTCTTCTTCGGTGTTGCCTTCTTAGTCTTGGCAGCGACAGGCTTCTTCTTGGCGGGTCGGGCTTTGGGCTTGTCGCTAATTCGTGTCCCGGGCTTACCTCTAAAGTGCAAGGCTTCTTGCTTGAGTCGCTCCGGCGCTGTTCGGTAGATGTTTCTATAGTAAATGTTTGCTAGAACGATCCAAATAGCAGCCACCAGTGACCACACTAGGTTAGTAAAGCCAGGAACGTTGCTGTTTAGCATTGCAAGTGAAAGAAGGGCTAAAACACCAGGAAACACTACCGAGATTCTTAGTGCTCGAGCTAGTCGCCGACTGGTTGGCAGTTCATGCACTTTAGAAAATTTGGTCCAAGATATAAAAACCGACGCACTAAGTACTAGTACGCCGAATATTACTACTAAGCGCTGCTGTAGGTAACTAGAGCCCTCCGGATTTTGCGTCCAGGTGGTCACGTCATCCAGCCAATAGCCAGTGTTGATGATTAGCGCCGCCACAACTCCGAGCATAATGCTATGGCCTATCTGAGGATTGACATCTTTAGTGCTTAAACTCGATGTCATCATGACAACAACCGCAGCGTAGGCTGCGCTAAGTCCAAAGGCGGTGCTATCCCATCCCTCGACCACTAGTGCCGACATAGCAATCGCGGCGATAAGCACCACGTGTGTTGTGACTACTCCGTGGTTAACTCTCAGATCTTGGGGCTCTAGCTGTTTTGTAGTCACCCAGTTGCGCACCAATCTACAAAGCTGTGCGAGTGCTACCGTTAAGATGGCCGTTACCAGATACGGGCTAGCTACTTCCATGTTGGACCTCCTTACTTACTGTCTTCTTCAGCCGCTGGCTGTTTGGTCCCACCCTTTGCTTTACCCTTTGGCTGTGCTTCTTCATCAAGAGGCAAAGCTTCTTGATCGTCGTCTTCTTGCACAACCTCTGGTTCTAACATCAAAGCAGCTGCAGCTACGCTGTCGCCGCTGTTCATGCGCATAATTCTAACTCCTTGAGTAGCTCTACCAAGTGCTGGAATGTCTTTGAGTCCCAATCGGATGGTTTGGCCTTGAGTAGAAATGATTATCACCTCACTGGCTTTTTCGGTTAGCGAAGCTACAGCGATTAGGTTTCCGGTTTTCTTATTTACTACGGCTGAGCGAATACCAACACCGCCTCTGTTGTGAGCAGTGAACTGTGCGACCTTAGTGCGCTTGCCGTAACCGTACTCACTGATTACGAAGATGTTGCTATCTTCTTGAACCACGTCCATGCCAATTACTTCGTCGCTCGGGCGCAGCTTGATACCACGGACACCGCGAGCGGTTCTACCCATTGGACGTACATTTTTCTCGTCGAAGCGGATAGCCTGCCCCATTGAGGTAGAGATGATGATCTCGTTACTACCGTTCGTAAAGCGAATCCACTTGAGTTCATCGGTAGCGTCGAGCCCTATCGCAATCAATCCGGTGGCTCGCACATTCTTATACTGTTCAATCGGTGTCTTTTTGACTACACCCTGCTTGGTACACATGAACATGTAGCCGTCACTGCCTTCAACCTTACCGATGTTAATAACCGCGGTTACCACTTCTTCTGGCTGAAGCTGGAGCAAGTTTACGATTGCCACACCCTTGGCGTTGAGGCCGACAGCTGGGACTTCATAAGTCTTAAGTTTGAACACTCGACCCTTGTTGGTAAAGAACAGTAGCCAATCGTGCGTGCTGGCTGGTACCAAGTGAGCAATAATATCTTCTTCTTTTGTGGCCATGCCTCGACGACCCTTACCGCCGCGCCCCTGTTTCTTGTACTCGGCTTCAACTGAGCGCTTGATGTAGTTGCCCGATGTAAGTGTTACAACTACTTGTTCGTCTGGTATGAGGTCGGCGTCGCTAAGCTTACCGAGTTCCTGCGGAATAATCTTGGTTCGTCGTTCGTCACCGTACTTCTCTTTTACCTCGAGAAGTTCGTCTTTAACGATCTTGCGAACTTTCTTCTCGTCGGCCAAGATCGCCTCGAGGCTAGTAATAAGTTTCATTAGCTCAGCCAGCTCGTCTTCAATTTTCTTGCGCTCAAGGCCGGCCAAGGTGCGAAGCTGCATAGCCAAGATGGCTTTAGCCTGGATCTCAGATAGTTTGAACTTCTTGATTAAGTTGGCTTCGGCCTCCTCGGTAGTCTGGCTCTTGCGGATAGTAGCGATAACCTCGTCGATGTGATCGAGTGCAATCGATAAGCCCTCAAGAATGTGGGCTCTAGCCTTAGCCTTCTCGAGTTCAAATTCGGTTCGGCGACGCACCACAACAGTTCGGTGCTTAATGTATTCTGCCAAGATGTCGACTAGGCCAAGCACTCGAGGTTGAATGCCGTCAATTAGCGCCAGCATGTTGAAGTGGAAAGTCGTCTGTAGCGGTGTCATCTTGTAAAGCTGGTTGAGGATCTTCTTTGGATAGCCATCTTTCTTGAGGTCGACAACGATTCGGACCTTGCCCTTCGAGCTCTCGTCGCGCAAATCAGAAATGCCGGAGATCTTTTTATCCTTTACTAGATCGGCAATTTTCTCGATTAAGTTAGCCTTGTTTAGGCCGTAAGGGATCTCAGTAATTACAATGCTGTGTCGGCCTTTGACGCTCTCTTCAATATCGGCAACCGCGCGCACCACTACTCCACCGCGACCAGTAGCATAGGCTGAGCGTAACGATTCTTTACCGTAGACGACTGCCCCTGTTGGGAAGTCAGGACCTTTAACATGTGCTGTAAGATCGTCAACAGTTGCTTCTGGGTTATCAATTAGTTCAACGGTGGCATCAATTAGTTCGGTTAGGTTGTGCGGCGGAATGCTAGTTGCCATACCAACGGCAATACCAATCTGACCGTTAAGCAACAGGTTCGGCAGCTTAGCTGGCAGAACAGATGGCTCCATTTCTTCGCCGTCGTAGTTAGGTCGAAAATCAACAGTCTTCTTCTCGATATCAGATAGCATCTCTTCTGAAACACGAGTCATGCGGGCTTCGGTGTAACGTGCAGCGGCTGGAGGATCGCCGTCCATTGAACCAAAGTTACCCTGACCATCGACTAAGGTGTAGCGCAGGCTAAAGTCTTGGGCCATGCGAGCCATAGCGTCATAGATTGCCGCATCACCATGAGGGTGGTACTTACCCATGACATCACCGGTGATACGAGCCGACTTACGATACTTCGATCCGTGTCGATTACCGTTTTGGTGCATGGAGTAAAGAATTCGGCGATGAACTGGCTTAAGTCCGTCTCTAACGTCTGGCAGAGCACGAGACACAATAACGCTCATTGAATACTGGAGGTAGCTCTCCTCCATCTCGTTCTCAATAGTCCGAGCTTTTACGCGTGGATTATCTACAACTTCGCCCTGAAGTACTTCTTGCACCTCTGGAGTTGTTTCTTCTGGTACTAATTCTGGTTGTTTGTCGTCTGTATCAGCCATGTCTTACTCCACTGTTTACGAGGGTGCTTAGCTTGAGAACAGTTCGAGGCGCCAGCGAGTACACACCGGAGGCGTATTGATAATACGGTGAGGATGTGACGGAGCTGGCAACAAAGAAATGTTCCATGATAAGTAGCCTCATACGTCCAAATCCTTTACAAATCTTGCATGGGTTTGAATAAAGTTCTTGCGAAGCTCAACTTCAGTTCCCATCAGCTTGTTAAATATAGCGTCGGCTTTTTCGCCGTCCTCAATACGAACTTTAAGCAAAACGCGGTTTTCTGGATCCATGGTGGTTTCCCATAGCTGTTCTGCATTCATTTCACCCAAACCCTTGTAGCGCTGTAGGTTTATGCCGTACTTCTTGAGTTCTTGCTTTTCTTCATCCTCGGCAATGGCGTCTTCTTTTGGCTCTTCGGCTGGTTCGGCGCCTTCAGCTTCCTCAGCGGCCTCTTCGGCGGCTAGCTTGGCGCTGCGCTCTTTTTTAGCAACTTTAAGTTCTTCGACCACTCGCTCTTTTTCTTCGTCGGTGTAGGCGTAGCGAATCTGCTTGCCCATGGTGATCTTATAAAACGGTGGTTGAGCGATATAAATGTGACCGGCCTGAACCACTGGCAGCATGTGACGGAAGAAGAATGTCAGAAGCAAAGTTCTAATGTGCGAGCCATCGACGTCGGCGTCGGTCATGATAATAATTCGATCATAACGCAGGCCAGCAATATCAAACTGCTCCTCGATACCAACACCCATGGCTTTAATCAAGCTGGTGATTTCGTTGTTGGCTAGCATTTTATCGAGTCGAGCACGCTCAACGTTTAGAACCTTACCGCGAAGTGGCAAAATAGCTTGGGTTTTAGAGTCGCGGCCCATTTTGGCCGAACCGCCAGCTGAGTCGCCCTCTACGATGTAGAGCTCGGAGTTGGCCGGATCTTTAGATGAGCAGTCTGCTAGCTTACCTGGCAAAGAAGCGCCCTCTAGGACACCCTTGCGAATAATGTTCTCTCGAGCCGCTCGGGCAGCTTTGCGCGCTCTAGATGAGAGCAAAGCCTTGTTGATCATTTTCTTGGCAACGTTTGGATGTTCCTCTAGGTAATAAGCCAGCCACTCGGTCATTACCGACTCCACATAGCCTCGAACTTCTGGGTTGCCGAGCTTGTTCTTGGTCTGGCCTTCAAACTGAGGATCAGGAATTTTAACCAAAATCACAGAAGTTAGACCTTCTCGGGTGTCCTCTCCGGTTAGGTTCTCGTCTTTTTCTTTGAGCAAGCCGGTTTTGCGCGCGTAGTCGTTAATAACTCGAGTTAGAGCCGAGCGAAAACCAGTTAAGTGAGTGCCTCCGTCGGGGTTGTAAACGTTGTTAGCAAAAGCCTTGATGGTTTCTACGTAACTCTCGGTATATTGCAGAGCAATCTCAACCATGACACCTTCGACTTCTCGTTCTACATAAAAGATGTCGTCGTCGAGCACGTCCTTGCCAATATTTAAGTGCTTTACGTAAGACTGAACGCCACCATCAAAAAAGAATGTGTAGCGTTGACCAGTTCGCTCATCGATAATCGTGTTCTTAACACCTTTTGTGAGATACGCCTGGTGACGTAAGTAGTCTAAAACGACCTGATAGTCGAATTCTGTTGTTTCAAATATATCACCATCTGGGTAAAAGGTTATGCTTGTTCCGGTATGATCACTGCTTCCGGCTTTTTTAATATCGCTTAGTGGTACGCCACGCTCATATTCCTGAACGTAGACGTTGCCGTCGCGGTGAACTTCGGCCGTTAGCTTGGTTGCTAAGGCGTTAACTACGCTGATACCCACACCGTGCAGACCGCTAGAAACTTTGTAGCCACCATCACCAAACTTACCGCCGGCATGAAGAATAGTTAGAACAGTTTCTAGAGTGCTCTTGCCGGTTTTAGGGTGTTTATCGACTGGAATTCCGCGACCGTTATCGGTTACTTTTACGCCGCCGTCCTCTTGCAACACAATGTTTACTTCGTTGGCAAAACCAGCAATCGCTTCGTCAATTGAGTTGTCGGCAATTTCTTTAATAAGGTGGTGCAGTCCGTCTTTACCGGTGCCGCCAATGTACATACCTGGGCGTTTTCGAACTGGCTCTAGACCCTCTAGAACCTGAATTTGACTGGAATCGTACTTTTTCTCTTTTGCTGCGCTCACTAAAATCTGACCCTTCTATACCTTGTTCTGTAAACGAAACGGACATGGCTCTGGCTATGGTCGATTTGCTAACTATTAGTTAATTAATCAGACCAAAGAGTCGCAGTTGTCCTCCCTGTTTCGACATCAAGTACCAGTATACGACAATTTTATTGTTCGCTCAACTATTGCTACGGTGCAGTGCTTGTGCTTAAATGAAACCGAAAGTTAAAAAAACAAACCTAAAAAAATGTTCAAAAAACTCATAACAAATTTGCCCTACAGCCCTGGTCTATTGGGACAGCTCTCATTTTATACTGGTCGCTTAAAGCAAGAGGAATTGAGCCGAAGACTCGGTTTGATTTTTACTGCTCTGGCTGTGGCGCTAAACGTTTTTGCATTTATTAACCCCCCAGCCTCAGCGCTTAACTGCTCTACAAACGACATCATCCAGTGTGGATTCCACACCAAAAACGAACTCAAGCAGAAGTACGCGTTTGGAGATCAACGTGGCTACAATGATATTAAGAAGATTTTTGACTATCACGGCATCGGCACCGCCCAAATTGATGCTGGTAGTTTTGAGACTATCCACTCCACTGCCGGAAATAACTTCTGGTCAATTGGGCGCCGAGCTCAAGGCTTTGCTGGAGAATTTCAAGTGCCCGTTCCCGGTGCGCAAACAAACGTATTTAAGCGACCACTCCACGGCTTTGACGGCAACGCAGCCTACACGGCCTACAACGCTTTAAGAGTTAGAACTACCGGTGGTACTACCGCCTGGATTCTTACTAGCTGCGGCAACATCGTGACTCAAGGACCCGAAAACCCACCTCCTCCAACACCCGAAAAACCTGACATCGATATTAATAAGTCGATAGTTCGTCCGACCAGCCGTAAAGTTATGCGAAACGGTATCGTTGAATTCTCGCTCAGTTATAGAAACTCTGGAAGGGTCGGCGCTGGCTTTATGCGCATCCGCGACAACATGCCTGCCCACACCACTTTCCAGACCGTTACCGCTAGAGGACAAAACGTTAAGTTTAGTAACGATCGTGGCCGAGTTAGTTTTTGGCACAGCACTCCAGTCAACAACATCGACTACGAGATCTTAGGACCGAGCAGCCACTGGCACATAATTAGATTTACGGTAAAAGTTAACTCCAACGCCCCGATTGGCCAAAGGCTTTGTAACAAAGCGACCATCGACGCCATCAACGCCACTCCAGACACCTCGAACGAAGTTTGTGTAGTAGTCGAGGAGGAAGAGGAAGAAGAAGAGGAAGAAGAAGAAACACCAATCTTTGCTTGTGAGGGCTTAACTTGGACACCTAACAGCGGCCTTCAGCACAAAGGTACTATTACCGTAACTGGCTCCGCTCAGAACACTCGAATCGTTCGTTACCTAATAAATGCTGACGGCAACGACCTCTACCGAGTCGAAACTAGTCGGAATGTAGCCAGCGTAGAGCATGAGTTCCCTAACGAGCCCGGCAACTACGAAGTTCGTGCTCGAGTCGTTACTGCCGCTGGCCGCAGCGAAGTTGGCAACTGCGTAATGAATGTCGAGGTTACCGAAGACCCTACGTCGATTATCAGCCACGACAAAGAAGCCTCTAACTTAACCCAAGAAATATCTGACGCCAACGGTACGCTCGCCCAGGCTGGTGATCGCATAGAGTATCGTCTAATCACCACCAACACTGGCGACGCACCGGCTGAGGATTACGAACTCCCCTACGAGGACATCTCGGACATATTAGAATATGCCGACCTAGTTACACCTGGCGATGCTACCTTTGACGAGGAACTACAGCGCCTAACCTGGAACCCAGTAACCATCGAACCAGGTGAAACAATCACTAAGCGCTTTGTGGTAAGAGTCAAAGATCCGATTCCTGGAACCCCAGTTTCAAGCTCTGACCCCTACTCCTTCGATCTTGTAATGAGCAACGTTTACGGCGAAAGCAATGTGCGCATTCGTCTACCAAAAACTCCAGGCAAGCGAGTAGAAAGCTTCACCAAGCAGCTACCAAACACTGGTCCGGGAATTAATACGGTAGTCAGCGTAGTTCTAGTCAGCATGACTGCGTACTTCTACAGCCGCAACCGCCTAATGGCTAAAGAGCTGAAATTGATTGAACGAGAGTTAGGAGGAGCATAAGCCATGCCTGAGAGATTAGATAACGGCCCAGAACAGCTCGGAAGCGTCGAGCATAAGCATAACGCCGAAAAGCAAGAACAACGCGCTGAGCGGCCACGTGTGGACGTCGAGCAAGAAAAGCACAAGCAAGAGAAACAAGCAGAGCACGCTCGACACAGTGCAGAAAAAGAAGCCATCTCTGGCAAAGAGCATGCGCCTAAGCACGCCGAGAAGAAACGTCAGTCTGCTCCTAAGCACGTCAAGAAGCAAAACTACAAGCTAACCATGAACCGCGTAGAAGCTAAGCTCCCCGCCTATCAGCGCGCCTTCAGCCGCGTAGTCCGCAACGACGCGGTTGATGCGGTTAGTAACGTGGCTGCGAAAACTGTTGCTCGACCTTCGGGCATCTTAGGCGGTGGCATCATGGCCTTTATCGGCATGACCGTAACCCTATACTTCGCTAGACAAGTTGGCTTTACGCTCTCTGGATCTGAATTTATTGCCCTAACTTTTGGTGGCTACCTGTTAGGTGTATTGATCGAAGTCGTCTACAAAGAGTTTCGATCTCTTAAGCGCTAGTCGTTACTCGTCTTGAGTTCGATCGGCCGAGGGTTTATCTGACTGGTTTTCGTTCTGGCGATAATGAATATTTCCGTCTTTGTCGATATAGATATCGTTTTCTTGCTCGTCCTCATCAACTGAGAGCTTACCGATATCAGAACCTGGCGTAGAGGTTCGTCTTACTCGCTCTGGTGCCGCATCAGGACTAGGCTCGTCCGCTACCATTTTGGGCTTAGGTGCCGGCGCTGGAGGAATTTCTGGGGCTGCTTTAGGTACCGATGCTGCAGGAGGTTTTGGTGCTGGAGCTGGCTTAGGAATCGGTTCAGGAGTTAGTTTAGGAGCCGGCGCAGGTGTCGGAGTTGGTACAGGAGTTGGCGCTGGTTCTGGAATCGGCCTTGGCACTGGCTTGGGAATTTGTTTAGGAGCTGGAGCCGAGGCTGGAGCTGGCTGCTGGCTTGGAGGCTGCGGAGTTGCTCCTTGTTGAGCGGCGGCTGCCAGACGCTCTTTCCGTTTAGCGAGCCACTCATCTAGGAATGATGACTGCCCTGAGGGTGGCATTGATGGGGCTGTTGCGCCGCCCATGCGACCCGCAGTGGGCTTTCTAGGCATACCGGCCGCTCCTGGTCGAAGTTGGCCTGGGGCTGGCTTTGGCGGATCTTTAGTGGCCAAGCGATCAAAGATCTCTTTCTCGACCACAGCCTTGGGTTTGCCGTACTTGGCTGCCGATAAACGCTTGAGTGCATCTGATAGGTGCGGGTTAGGATGTCCGAGTGGCGGGATGGTTGTCATGCTAAACGGCGCGCTAGGAACGCCGCCGATCATCAGGCGGACAACCGCGTGATAGTTAGGCAGCTTAACAATGTCTTCGGTATCAAACACCGGCGAGAACTGTTTAACCAAAAACTCGGCATCAGTTGCGCCGGCGCGCAGAGTCACGACCGAGCCAACGTTGCCAAACACAGCATCTCGGACTTCATCAGTTAACTGACCGATGAACTGGTTGGCCACAATCAGGTTCAGACGATATTTACGCGCCTCAGACAGAATGGTTGCAAACGACTCGGTAGAAAAGTTCTGGAACTCGTCGACGTACAAACTAAAGTCCACGCGCTGATCCTCTGGGATGCTCGCCCGACTCATAGCCGCCACCTGAAACTTCATCACAAAAATCATGCCGAGCAGCTTAGAGTTAAGCTCACCAGTACGGCCTTTGCTGAGGTTAACTAGCATGATCTTCTTTTGGTCCATGACCTCTCGGAGGTTAAAGCCGCTTTTGGTCTGCCCGATTACGTTACGCATCATCTCGTTACTCATGAAGGCGCCGAACTTGGACACAAACCAACCTAGCACCTCACTCTTGTGGTAATCACTAGTTTGAGCCATCTCACGGTTCCAAAAGTCCAACACCGCCTGATCAGTTACGTGCTTGAGTTTGTCCTGCATAAACTGGTTGTCGGTAAAGACCTTAGGAATATCAATAAAGCTTGCTCCGGCTGGGTCGGCCATAACTGTTAGGGCGGCGTTTCTAAACCAGTGTTCATAGCGTGGACCGATGATTCCTTGGCGTTGTGGGTCATACAACTTGTACAACATGGCGATGGCTTCCTGGATCAAGAAGTCCTTTTGCTCGGGGCTATGAAACTCAAACAAGTTCAGGCCCATCGGGAAGTCCATGTCCCCTGGCGAGAAGTAAATAACGTCTTCTACTCGCTCTTTTGGAACCAGGCTCAGTAAGCGTTCAGCCGCGTCGCCGTGCGGGTCAATAAAGGCAAAACCACGGCCAGCTAGCATGTCCTGAATAGCTAGGTTCTCGAGTAGAACCGACTTACCGGTACCGGTCTGTCCAACCATGTACATGTGGCGGCGGCGGTCGTCCTCGTTAACTCGGACCTCTTTCTTGACGCCCCTGAACATGTTGTAGCCAATAAGCATTCCCTGTTCGGGCATGTTTCGTGGCCCATCCACCTCTTTGCTGGCTTGACGCTGAACCTGAGAGGTTGGCGTGTGTGACTGGTCTGGAAAGTGAAAGATTGTAGCTAGCTCAACGCTGTTAAGTACGTTCTGATTCACCTCTGGCGGGAAGAAACGCATGATGTACGCCGTTACAAAACTTTCTACATCTCTAGCCTCGTTGTACTTAAAACCGTTCTTGCCCGGCGCATCAAACAGCGCAAAGGTCGCAACTAAGTTTCCTAGAATCGCCTGAGAGCGCTGACTAGTGTTAGACGAAGCAATAACTCGAACCAACACCTCGTATGCCGCGTGTTTGGTCTTGTCTTCGATCGAATCGATCTGTTGTTGTTCTAACGACGATAGTTGTTTGTCCTCTGATTTCGTCTCCTTGATTTCCGGAGGTTTCCAGAGAGCAGCCAGCATTTCTTTCGGTGCTAATGATCCACCTTTACTGGTCCCCTTTTCTTTGCGTTTTTTACTGGCGTAATCAAGAGATTGCTTGCTCCAACCACTGGCTGCTGGGCGCAGCAAGATCTGAATTCCTGCTCCGTCCTCGTTCTTAAGATCTGACAGAGCATTCAACAACGACTGCATGGCATCCCGTTTGCTCTCTCTAAACGTTGCGATCGGATTTACGTAGTTTTCTTTAAGCGTCAATTCTCCACCAATAGTACCGCTGATCTTCCCAACCGGACTAAAGATGTTGTGTTCAGAAACTTCCTCGAGACGAGCCGCTGGATAGGCGCTGATAATCGCCTGCTGAACAATTGGCACTAGTGCAACCGGTACTGCCACATAGTAGTGAACCAACCCCTTAACGGCTACGATCTCAAACGATATGTGTCGCTGTCCGTAAAACTTGCTATGAAAGCCTTTGGTGGCTGTGCTAGCAATAATGTCATATAGAGTTTCGGCCTTGGCGATTGTTTCCTCGGTTACCTCACGCGAATCTCGGCTTCCGCCTTCGATGTCATCACTGGATGGCGGCAGATGTATCAGCATCGGCACCATCTTTAGGCCGCGCTCGTAGTTCTTGGCTTCTCTAAGCAGACCTCTGTAGCGCAGCCAAACCCCGGCGAAGATGCCCGCCGCTACCAACACTAAAATACCGATAATAAAAAACGGCACCAAGTTCATAGTTCCACCCGTAGACCCTGCTTCATAACCCTATTCTAGCTTAAAATTACACCGATTGGCTATAAACGCTCAACTATTGATGCCCCATAGAAGATAACCACGGCTCTAACCGTTATTTTGAGTCTTAATATCCTTGTTGTAACGCTTCTTCATGTAGTCGGCTTTGAGTACGCTGACTTCCTCGTTTTGCTTATGGGGGTCACTACTGTTCTTGTTCACAATATCCTTAGCTTTTTCCACCCACTCTTTTTCAATAACATCAACATCATCGGCAATTGCCGGAGTTGATGCAGGCGCTGGAGCTCCTGTTGCAGTTTGAGCAAGTGGTGCGGCCTGAGGAGCTGGAGCTGGCTTTAGAATTGGCGGCGGTAAGACCATGCCTGGCCCCTGGCTGGCAGCGTCACCGCTCTGATTAAGACTCTCAGGTGTCGGAGCAGCTGGCGCTTGTTCTAGCGGCGCTTGATTTGGCTGCTCGGGCGCAGTTGGCTGCGGAGCTGCTTCGAATTTTTGACCGCTGTTGACGTTTGGTTCCATATCAAAAAATTATAGCAGAAATAGCGCTCCAGGCGACAGGTTTTAACGCTTAAGCTTTAAATCTAGACCAATAAAAAATGATGATTACCGCTAGCGCTGCGACTATCAACAGATCTCGTGGCACTAGTTGCCCTAAGCTCTGCAGCGCTAGTAGAGCTGCGGGAAGACTCGCTAACAGGGCGATCACCGTATGATTTACCACCCCTCGTCGGCGGCGACGAGCCAGCAGCTCAATAATTAGATAGCTAGCTAGATAAACCAGGCCAAAAAACAGTAGTATTCCTCTTAGGCCAACGTCCCCGGGTTTGGTAGAAATCACCATTACCAGCAACAGCAGCAGAGTTACTGCTAGCACCGACATCCTAACTGTCATGAAACGCTTGATATTCATAAGCCTATTAAAGCAACTATTAAAACAAAAGTCCCGCGACTTCAGTAAGTTTCGCGGGGTTATTTCTTTGTAATTCTTGTCCTAACTTAAGGTGTTAGGACGGCAAATCCGCCCAATGTGTAAATAGTTAGCGCTTGCCGTCCTAAACAGTGACTGACCGCTCGTCATAAGTGAATATGAACGAGCGACGATTAGCCGCCTGAACAGGTTGCCCAAACGGAGTCGACCGTAGAGGTCTTGGAGCTGCACGATGCCACCACATTCGCTCAGTTCCAGATCAATTTTTGTTTTATTGATCGTGTTTATACCCTAGCAAAAAAGCACGAGCGTTTCAAGTCTTTTTGCGGTGTTTTTGTTGTATTATTGACCATTAACAGATTGGCTATGCATTCAGATTTCGTTGTGTTCAACACAATGACTTTGATATTAGCCCTGAACAACTCTACTATTTTGCTGAGTAACCCTACCCTTTTGTGGTAACGCGCCTACAAATGACTATAATTAGACTATGGCTGAAAAAATTCTAGCTAACAATCGCCGAGCAAGCTTTGACTACCAACTGCACGATACCTATACGGCCGGGCTGGTTCTGCGCGGCTATGAAACGAAAAGCATTCGGGCTGGGCAGATCGATTTAAAGAATGCCTTCATTACGTTAAAGGACGACGAGGCTTGGTTGACCAATGCCCACGTTAGACAGTACCAGCATGCCGGCGGCTTGAAGGACTATGACCCGGTTCGTGCCCGCAAGCTTTTGCTAAGCCGTCGTGAAATAAATGCCTTGGCTGCTGCCAAGCACAATAAGCTAACCATTGTGCCGCTACGCGCCGTGCTCAAAGGCCCGTACGTCAAGTTAGTTATTGCCACGGCTAAGGGCAAGAAAAAATATGACAAACGAGCCACTAAACAAGCCGAAGATGCCCGCCGCGAAGCCGCCAAGGCCATCAAAAAGCACGCCCGCAGCTAAACAACTCGAAAAAGTTATACACAGGCATAAGCAAAATGCTATTGACTTGTTTGGCGCCTGTTTTTAAGATGTACTCAGCACTTTGAACAAAAAAGGTGCTCAAACACAAAAACGACAAAAACCAAACAACGGCTTCTCGCAAGCCGTTGTTTTAGGCAAAAACCTCCAAACCTAAACGTACCAACCAAAACAAACTCCACACACTCACACGGAAAAGACCCGGCCATTCGGCTGGGTCTTTTCTTTGTGTACTGGTTCGTATTAATATCGCGCCCTGCACGCGCAGGCCGCAGAGCTATATAAAAAGCTAAAGTAGAAATTTGGTTATGGCAGGTTTTTCGGACGAGGCTGAGTGTTTGGCGCAGTACTGCCCCAAAATTACCAACGCGACAATCGCGCCAAACACTCTAGCCTCATGAGACTCACGCCACGGCCGCCACACCGGCAAGTATGAGCGTTGGCTCGTCTTCCTCGGGGTGAGGCTTGGGGCGCTGGGTCGCCGACACCTTCTCGACCACCCAGCCCACACCCAGCACGAAGCCGAGTCCGGTGCCAGTGACGAGGGCTGCTGCAAGCTTGAACTTCATCTGTTGTTCCTCGTTTCATGTCGAATTGCTGCTAGTGATCAGGCCAAGCGATCCAGGAGCTGAGTCCAGATGCCCGATTGACCGAGTCGGCTGTTGTCAGCCCTGTTGAAGTAGCTCTGAAGCCGACTTGGCCCCTTGGTGGACAACAGCTCGTGACTGTCATTGACTACCTGTGGCTTAGTCAGCCAGCGGAAAACTACCGCTGCCAGCCCAGCCACCACCAATGTGATGAGCTGTACTCGTTTCATGGGGTAAGACCAACTTTCCGTACCAGAAAATCTGCTGCTCCTTTGACATCGGAACGCCTTGTTCGGGCTCCGTGAAGGACTCCAGGATGCTGACGATCGATCGACGCCGTGGCTTGCCTGGTCTGCCCCGCCTTGTCGGCCCCTCGACCCCTGTCGAACGACCTTTGGTTGCCACTTGCGCAGCTCCCACAGAGTCCCGACGATGGTGACAGCGATGTTGCCCAGGCCGACGATGTAGACCGCACGCTCTACGCGTCTGTTCATGAGGCTCTCCTCGCTGCTGCTTCGGCTGCTTGCGCAGCCTCACGCCGAGCCAGAAGCTCGTCGTCGTGGTAGTCGGTGTTGGTCTCGCTGTCATCTGCAAGCGAGGCTGCCACCACTACGCCACCGATGACGATGAAGACCAGCCCCCCTAGTAGCGTCAAGGCCCCGTAGACGGTGTAACGTAGAATCTTTGGCATGATTCCCCCTGCCATAACCTGTAGGTGCACCTCAACGATTGCTGAAGTTGCGTGAATTATCTAATAGTTTAATTATTTTTGCAATATATTGAATCAAGGTAAAAGGTTGGCAATCAGGATCTGTAACAGGGGTGGAGTTGTGGTTGAGCCGATTGGCTGCAGCACTTCTCCACCCCTGACAGATGATCATCACGGTAGGGACTGTCTGTGCAGTTCTCGGACAGATCTTTTGAGCTTGCGGACCGACGCCTCCGTCCAGTAGACGGTGAACAAAATGCCGTACGCGACCACTGGCGAAGCCACCACAGTTGAAAGCGTGACTTTCGTCCGGCGACTCATCATCCTCCCAAGGTCTTGATATGACGGACAGTGTCGACTTGGGGTTCGTGTTCACCATCGGTGAACAGCAGGTAGGCGATCACCGCCCCTGAGACGGTGAGGATCCCACCGATGATACGACCTGCGATCTTCATGTTCACATACCTCCATCGATGGTGCCATCGGCAGAGAGCTCCTCGAACAGTGCGAAGCCGAAGATGCCGCATACGGCGCCGCCGATGAAAACACCCCCAAACAGCAGAGTCTTCTTGAGTACGTCCACCTGTCCTCCTGATTGCCAACAAGGTACGCCGCGATCTGCGGATACTGGTCAATAATGCGCTATTGTTGTTAAAAGCTCAAGCACAAGCCTAACAGATTAGGTTCGTTGTAGTTGCGACAATAAGTACTGCCACTACCTCTGGCGACTTACTCCTCAGCTGAATCGTGTTCGATCACGTTTTTCAGAGCATTGCGCAAGATAACTGCTTCAGGATAGTTGATTGGTACTATCTCTAGATTTCCGTCTCCCTCTGGGCTAGGCACAAAAAGCTGGTGATCTAAATCTGGCGCATGTCTGACCGGGTGGCTCTCAACCTTCTCCCTGAACAGATGTAATCTTGTCGGATTGCGCTCGCTGCTTTTGTCGAACACGACCTCTTTGGTCTCCGGATCTCGATCGAAACCATCAAACAGTTCCAGGCAGAGCTCAAACAGCTCCGGATCAGGCCGAGTAGAAGCGCCCATGCTTGCAGGCATTCTGAAGAGATCTAGATCCATGAACCTACCAGTTTCACGACCCTCGTTAATTAACTCTTCGGCGTAGAAACCTTTGTGGCTCTTGATAATCCCTAGCCCCTCAAGCGCTTGTCGCGGTAAAGCGTAGCTAACGGTCGTGATGCCGGCTTCTTCGATCTCGTCTAAACAGGTGTGACAAGGCTCGACAGTCACCCCAAGAAGCGCGCCTTTAGTTTCAACTTCCATGAATCTGGCATGATCAATGGCCATTTTCTCGGCGTGGTAAAGGTCTTGGCCGACTTGGCGGTCTCGAGCATATCCAGAATAAATAAGACCTGTCTTCGGATCACCGAGTGCAGCACCAATGGGCAGATCGAAACCCCTGTCTTGTTCATGTAGCTGACGACTATACACTGCCGCATCAATAGATGTTGCCATCAGTTCTTGCAAGAAACGAAACTTATCCGCAATCTCCTGCCCTATCTTGAATTCCTCAAGAGCAAGAGAATACGGATCAGGACCCCAGGTCTCCCCGGTCCAACATTCTTCAAGTTGTGGTTGGGTATTAGCCATAATAAAAACAATGGTGGAGCCGCGGGGAATCGGAATATTCGCTGCTCGCTCCTGGTTCTCCGCCTCAGGCGGATCACGTCACTCGGCCAAGCAAGGACTTCATAAACAGCCACTGGCTGTTTATGCCCTCTCGGGTGCGATCCCCTTGGCTAAATGTTAATAAACTCTGGTGGAGCCGCGGGGAATCGCACCCCGGTCCGCGGGCCAACAAGATGTTCGTCTACAGGTGTAGTTCACTTGGGTTACGAGAGGAGTTCAAGAAGTGAACCAAACCCTCCTCAAGGTGTCTGAGTGTGATTTAACCGTTGTGCCTCAAACAACACAGCGGCGAGTCAGATGATATAGCACCGACTCATCCCTATCTGACGTCAGGGAGTCGATGACTACCGTTATTAAGCGGTAGTGAATGCTAGCTGAGGAGCCTGGAATAGGCTAGCCAGTTTCGCAAATGCGTTTTTAACTGCATTTAAAAGTAGCGCAATACGTCGCGCAAATTCGACCTGCAAAACATCTTGTTAATGAGCTCACGTCAAACTTTGGTCAGCCCCGTGTGTGACACTCAGGCCGCGTAACTCTGCCAGATGCCGAAGGCACCTGCTCCAGTTACGCTCGTGGTGTCCAGCGTTGTTGTCGGCTGCTGTGCTCCCTTCACAGTACAGATGTACTGCTCGGTCTGCGCATCGCCGTCGCCTAGCTGGCCGTCCACGCCTGAAGTGTCACTAGTATACCATAAAGTGCTTAACCTAGGCAAGATTAGAATGGGATTAAAAACAGGGGTGCCTGCTTGGTTTTGGACGGCTGCGAACCTAACCTTTAAGGCATGACTGCTCACGTTACTACATCGGCGCTCAACGGGCTAGAGGCCTTCCCTGTTAACGTTGAGTGCGACCTCAGCAACGGCCTGCCCGGGATTACCATCGTTGGTCTTGGTAACAAATCGGTAGACGAAGCCAAGGAACGGATGCGCAGCGCCCTTACTAACAGTGGTCTGGTCATGCCCAGAAAACGCGTAATCCTAAACCTTGCTCCCGCCGATCGCCCCAAGGAAGGTGCCTACTTCGATGTGCCAATGGCCGTGGCTATTCTCTTGGCCAGCGGTCAAATACAGCCCGAGCAGGTCAAGGACACAGTGTTCATCGGAGAGTTATCTCTGGATGGCCAGGTTCGTCCGGCGCCGGGCATTTTAGCGCATCTTAAGGCTGCAGAAGCTTATGGTTACACCAGGGCGGTAATTCCTCACGAAAACAGCGCTCAAGCTTCACTGATAAGCTCTCTGGAGCTCAGAGCCATCAAAAACATCAAGGAGCTATACGACTGGTTGGCTGTTGGCAAAGAGCTGCCAGTGATTTCGGCTAATCAAGCCAGAACGCCTACTAAGCGCCGGCTGGTAGATTTAGCCGATATAAGAGGTCAAGCCACTGCTAAACGCGCCCTAGTCGTAGCAGCAGCCGGCAATCACAATCTGTTAATGAAAGGGCCGCCGGGCGCAGGCAAAACCATGTTGGCCCAAGCTGTAACCAGCATCCTGCCGTCGTTAAATCACTCCGAGATCGTAGAGGTCACCCAGCTACACAGCCTGCTCGGAGGTGGCCGGACCGAAGTTGTGGCTGATCGTCCGCTTCGGTCCCCTCATCACACCTCAAGTCATGTAGCTTTGGTTGGTGGCGGCCATCGTCCTACCCCCGGAGAAATCAGCCTGGCTCACCGCGGGGTGTTGTTTTTAGATGAGCTGCCCGAGTTTAGACGCGACGTTCTTGAGGCGCTGCGCCAGCCCCTTGAGGATCGAGTGGTTACTGTCTCTCGGGCCGAACATCGATCGACCTTTCCGGCCGACTTTATGCTCATTGCCGCCCAAAACCCCTGCCCTTGCGGCTATGCGACAGATGACAGCCGGGACTGCACCTGCTTACCAGCTCAGCTTGATCGCTACAGCACCAAGCTATCTGGCCCACTCCTAGACAGAATAGACCTGCACATTACGGTCGAACGAGTTAACACCAATACCCTTCTCGACGAGCAAGAAGCCTCCGGCTTAAGCTCTGCTGCTGCAACTAACCTAGTAACTAAAGCTCGTTTGATTCAGGCAGATCGCTACCGACAGATCGGCAAGAGTCTAAACGCTCAATTAACATCGGCGGAAGTCCGAAGGTTTTGCAAGCTAACAGACCAGGCGAAACAACTATTGGACCAGGCTAGTATAAAGCTGTTACTCACCGCTCGGAGTTATATTCGTACTGTTAAAGTTGCTCAAACTATTGCTGACATAGATACAACAGAACAGATTGAAAAGGCACATATATTGGAAGCGTTGCAATACAGACAACGCCTCTGAACACTTTTCATGGCGAACGAGCATCAGCCTGCCCGCCAGCAAAGCTGTCAGCACTGCTGATTCGGCGTCAGCGCCTCCGCTACTCCTTTCACCGTAGCGAGTGTACGGCTCCGTCCGTTGCTCGGCGCTTCCTTGTCGTTCATCCCTGAAAAGCATTCAGGTTAACCAAGTTGGGGGTTCACTTTTCGCTCTGGTGCCTGCCCGCCGCAGCATTTGCGGAGGCCGGGAGCTCGTCAGAATGACCACACAGTCATTGAAGTGAAGTGAAAGAATAGGTTCCTGATGTGGGACGAAGTAAAGAGGTTGTCTAAGAGAAAATCCCTCAGTGACTCACCGCTTGCGCGTCTTCGCCCCACGGCCCAAGTGCCGGATCAGGCCAGCGAGTGGAGCTCGCGGTTGCCCAGGTTGAAGGCGTCCCACTGACCCTGAATCCACTCGCGGTGGAGACGGTGGAACGTGTTCCAGCGAGCGCGATGCTCGTCGGTCACCTCGATCCAGGGCAGGTTGTCCGGGGTGAAGGCGAGGTTCTGCTTGGTCAGCGTGAAGAGCTTTCGCACGGCGTACTCGCCGATGATGGCCGCCAGCACGTGATGGAAGTGAACCTGGTCGTAGAGCAAGTCCGGGTTCGGGAAGGTCACGCTGATCAGTTCTCCCTCGCTGTTGACGACCATCGTCAGGTTGGGTCGATTGTTTCCGGCAACGAACGCGGTGGCGGCCGGGTCGGTCCAGACGACGAAGTGCGTCGCGATCGGGTTCACCATCTTGAGCTGCAGGCACATGACCGAGCTGAGGCCGAGATCTGTGATGCTCACATAGCCGATCTCGAGCTTGTACGAGTTTGGGGTGTCCATAACGCCTCTTTTCGGGGTTGGGTGTAGGAACTATTCTTTCAAGGTACTTCTCTCTAGAAGTGATGGTTATTATACTACAAATCAATGAAATAAGCAATACCACTAACCTCCTCTGTAATTACTCCTTGCACATCTGGGCAGGTCATCGATTGGCAACTTTTTTTCAGGGATGAAATGCAAGGAAGGCGCGAGTAGCGAAGTCCTGTCGTACACGTCTGGTACTACTGGCAAGCAACGCAGCGCCTGACGCCGAGCTGGGGCGGTACTTCTGGCTCTGCTAGAAGACAGGCCAGCGTCAGTTCGCCCTGAAAAGAGGTTGCACCTCGAGGACGCTTCTGTTAAACTCCTTCGCAGGCATGAGCATAAGGAGTCTCTCATAAAAGAACCACGCGTCAATCTGAACGAGCGCATTCGTGCGGCTCAGCTTCGGGTGATCGACGCCGATGGAACTCAGCTCGGTATTTTAAGCCGTGATGACGCGCTTGCGCGAGCACGTGCAGCAGAGCTCGACTTAGTAGAGATCTCCCCTCAGGCTGATCCGCCGGTCGCCAAAATTGTCGACTGGGGCAAATTCACCTATCAAAAGACCAAAGAGGCGCAGAAAAGCCGTAAGAAGCAAGTCCGCCAAGATCTTAAACAGATTCGCTTTGGAATGAAGATCGGCGACAACGACTTTGAGATCAAGATGAAAAAGATCAAAGAGTTTTTGGAAGCCGGACACAAGGTACGAATTGCCGTTTTTTTCCGGGGTCGTGAGAATGCTCATAAGGATCTAGGATACGTCCTGATCGATCGAGTCTTTGCGCAAATCGAAGACATCGCCATCAAAGAACAGCAGCCAATCATGGCTGGTAAGCAACTCAGCATAGTAGTAAGGAGAAAGTAATGCCTAAGATGAAGACACACAAAGGAACCGCCAAGCGGGTTAAATCCACCTCAAGTGGTAAGCTTTTGCGACGCCACGCTTTTGGTGTTCACAACCTAGGCAAGAAATCTGGTGCTCGCAAGCGTAAGTACGGCCAAGATCACGGCGTACCAGCTGTAAGCGTTAAGTCCATCAAACGGAATCTGGGAGAATAACAGATGAGAGTTCGTAATCCAGTCGGGACTAAAGCCCGTCACAATAAGATCAAGAAGCAAACCAAAGGAATGACTCGCTCAAGGCGAGCTAGTTACCGCTTAGGCAAGCAAGCTGTTATTAAGTCGTTGCAGTACGCCTACCGCGATCGCCGCAACCGCAAGCGCGACTTCCGTCAGTTATGGATCACCCGAATCAACGCTGCTGCCAGACAAAACGGCACCACCTACGGTCAACTGATGAACAGCCTCAAGCAGGCCAACATCGAGATCGACCGCAAGATGCTAGCAGAGTTAGCTGTTAGCGAGCCTGCAGTCTTTACAGCTATCGTTAAAGCCGCTAAGTAATCTCAGCGCGCTTAGACAAACCAAATCTACTTGTATTAAAAAACACCAGACCTAAACGAACTGGTGTTTTTTAGTACAAGATTGCCGATAAGCCGGGTTCTGTTCCGGGGCCTAACTGAGGCTCACAGGCAATTGCGAGAGGTCATTTGGGTGCTCAGATATGGTTGAGCTGACGACGACGCATATCTGTAAGATACGCTAGAAGTCAGCTAAGCCATAGATGAGTGTTCAAATGGACTCGCAGCTGTCTGTGTAGGCTTAGTTAGGCCCCATCAGCAGTCATCTATCTAGGGCAAATGTTGCCATCTGCCTCAAGCGGATTCATCCCGAAACACACGAGCGGGCCGCCCATATGTGTTTCTACCTTGCAGCAAACAGGGTTTACCACCGAATGCCGTCACCGGCACTGGAGACCGTTTTACGATCACGTTTCATCTTAAGCGTTGCGTCGCATCCGAAGATGCAAGAGGCGTTGCTGTCTAGTTTCTGTGGCACTTTCCCTAAGGTTACCCTCGGTCGCCGTTAGCGACTGTCCTGCCCTACGCTGCCCGGACTTTCCTCCCCGCAGCCTTTTGGCGCGAGACATTATTGATGTAAATGTTCTCCGTACCAAAAAGGTGCGGGGCGACTGCTTAGCAATCTTGTGATAAGCAGTTTAACACCAAGCCTCACCTCTGTCCAGAGCTATTGTAAAACTTGTGTTTTTATGGTATGATCCAACAGATCTACAAGAGAGATCAACCACCCTTCCTGGCTTGTTCAGGAACGCACCTACTGGAGGAACAGACATGCCCAACGTACACGATGTACCACCGTGGACTCTGCCGCTCTCAACACCTGATGCCCGGTACATGAAGCCGATGCTGGCAGTCGTCATCATGCGAGAGGATGGCGATGGCGGCTTCAGTGCCTGGTGCAGCTTCTGCGGATGGGAACTGCTTCACCCCGACACGCGGCCGAGTCACCACCTGCACAGCCCAGCTGGCAGCAACCTCACGCAGAAGACGGTCATGGGCTGCTGCTCGCTGTTCGTCGCCACCGCGCACGACAAGCGTTTCGGCGCACTCGAGGCCGCCAAGGTCATCGCCGCGGACCTCTGGCCCGAGCTGCCGTTCGTCGATACGACCCTTGCGCCCGTCTGGGCGAGCCCGGTGCCACCCGAAACCCAGCGCTGATCCGAGGGGCCGGGGAGGTTTCAATTTTGCCTTCCCGGCCCAACTCTCGGTTCTCAGCTCTTGTTCCTCCAATTCTACTCCACAGATGTAAGCTGTGCTGATGAGTCCTATCTTCCCGCCCCAAACGGGCGCAAGGACGAAAGTAGCCTATGAAAAGTAAATAGCCCGGTCACGCACACTGATGATTCCTCCACGTTGGAGGTCAGTGTGCGCCCGGGCCTATTCAGTTCTCGTTTGATGCGTCTGGACTCGATGGACACCTCTCCCTGTAGATCGTGCCGTCGGGGCGTTCCTTCTGAAGGGACGTAAACGTAACCAGGCGGTACGTTCCCTCAACCAGCGCTAGGTCGCCGGCACTGTTCCGATCAAAACTGACCACGTAGAAGCAGTCAGGCTCTCGGCCCTCGAACTCCAGGGTCTTCTTGCCCATGCTGATATCAACAACCTCCAGGTCGTGCTGCTGGGCGAGCTGGTTGATTTCAGCCAAGTAGTCGCGGCGTGATTGCTCGGCCGTGGCCACCTGCCAAACAACCAAGAAGCTCGAAACCACAAAAATCGCAGCGAGACCCAAGAACAGTTCGGCGTTAGACCGGAACCTTGAACTATCACGCGTCGAAGCGGTGCGATGCATGAGACGGTAGTACTTGATACCCACGACGACAAACACCAATCCAAACAGGAAGAACGCCGCTGCAACAACCAGCCAGGCCCCTTCACCGTTTCCGTAATTCCAAAAATCCAGTGACATTAGATACCTCCAGATAGGACGAACTTACGTGGCCAGGATGACCGCGATGATGACCAGGCTACCGATGGCGCCGAGCCAGTTGTGGACCATTTCCTTCAGAATTACTCGATGCCAGATCCGAGCGTCGACCCAGATACTACGAGCGTTGATCGCACAGATCAACAAGCAGACAGCGACAACCAGAACAGACGTATATTCGTGCACGCTGTTACCTCCTCGAGGTTGTTGTAGACCAGATAGGCCACCAGCAGGCAGGCGATCAGGAAGTAGATCGGCGCCTGCCAGAGGTTGTAGCGCTTGATGGATGCTTCTTGGTAGGGCTTCCTTGACTCGATGACCGCAGCTGCAGTCAGCCAAAAAAACCAAACGCAGAACAGTGGCAACGCCACCACGTTAAAGTGCATGGGTTTTCCTCCCCACTAGAGAACAGTAGGTAAATTATGCTTCTAAACTAGTGAGTTGGCAAGCCTTAGCGGCCTTCGTGCGTATCGAGAACGATGTTTACCTGCGCGTCCGCTAGCTTATTAAATTCTCGTCGGACGTGAGTAAACTTAACTTTTGAAAACCGAGTACAAAGACGCTTGATCTCCTCGTGAATTGGCCACAAGTCGCGGTTTTTAACCTTGAATTTGCCGTTTAACTGGTTCACCACCAGCAAACTATCAAGATAAAAATCGAGACTTTTAACCTTGTAGCGCGAGGCGGCCTCCAGGGCGAGCTTAACCGCTTGGTACTCCGCCTGATTGTTGGTCGTTATTCCTAGGTACTCACCGCCTTCTTCTAGTACTTCGTCGTTGGTTGTAAGAATTACGTAACCGGAGGCACTGGGGCCAGGGTTGCCGCGCGATCCGCCATCTGTGAATATTTGCAGTTCCTCGTACTTCACGGTTTGTTCGTCGACGTTCTTTTTAAGCTCGTTGACCGCATCTCGCCACACATCGTCTTCGCGCTCGCTCTCCGACACCACGACTTCGCGTTCATCCGGAAAAATACCGATCACGCGGCGGCCGCGGTGCACCAAAGACATCCCCTGCTTAATGCCGAGTTTGTTGGCTTCCTCTTTTGCTTCTTGGTTGGGCGAATTATCAAATAAAGATTGGTTCATGTTCATGTGTCATTGTATCAGTAAAAAAGAAAAACGTGCACGGCGTAGAAGATGGAAATAAGGGTAAATAGAGGGTAGATGATAATGAAAGCCAGGAAAGTGAGCGGGAGAGTTGCGAATTGACAACACGTTGCCCATGGAGAGAGTTCTCTCTCCCGCTCACGATCCTAGAACTGTCTGAAGCGGGTGACCAACAACCTTTGCCGCTTTTGCGGGTCTGGGCGGCGCACAGGGCGCGACCGCGTCAGCGGTATTGGTTGCTCACTGCAGGCTACGAAGTTCGGCATGCAATGTGTCAGATTGACGCCGTATTTCGCAGTGTATGCCAACAGATGGATCACTCTAGCTCCTCCCTTCTGCCGATGGCGAGTCAGGACTGAGCCCTCACGCAATCATGCTTCTACTTACCCCCCTTGCAGCTAGCCGTGCACGAAACTTGAGATGTGCCTCCGAAGGAATCCCTCGAAATTGAAACAATTATAGCAAACTACCGATTTATTTGTAGCTTTGTTACCATAATGGCATGGCAAAAGAAGTAGTTAGGGCGCGCACCAAGCAAGAAGTCAGTAGCTTCCTTGATTTTGTGCGCGAACAAGGCGTGGTTGGGCTGGCAATCGGTCTTCTCATGGGCGTAGCCATCAACGACATGGCCCGTTCGTTTGTAGATGGACTAATTGATCCGTTAATTGGCTTATTCCTGCCAGAATCTAGTAGCCTAGATCAAGCAACCTTTACGATCTCTAACTCTACCTTTTTGTGGGGCTCAGTTGTGAGCTCTCTGATTGATCTGCTGATAATCGCGCTGGTTATATATCTTGCTTTCAAACTTTTAAAACTAGACAAGCTCGATAAAAAGAAAGACTAGTTAGGTCGCAAGCTCAATCTGTATCATTTCCAAGTTCTGCCGCCAATCTCTGATCAGCACCAAAACTTGGTCGGGGCGACAAGACTTGAACTTGCGACCTCACGGCCCCCAGCCGTACGCGCTACCAACTGCGCCACGCCCCGACGTTAGCTAGATTATACCCGACCGAAAGGGAAAAGATCAGCCCGAGCGCGGATTCATTCCGCGCCCGGCGCGATAAGAAAAACCGCAGGCTTGTCTTATCTGTCACCCCGACCAGATTGAATTTATGTTAGAATTATTATATTGATCGTGTGTTTCATGATCAAAGAACCTATTCCGTAACTCCGTTCTGTCCTAAAACCAGTTTGGTTGACTGCAAACAACTCAGAGCTTGTTAGCGTAGTCTTACAGATACGACTCCTCGCTCTTCATTGTTTTCGCCTAACCAAAACAGGATTTAACCTCAGAAGTGAGTTACGGGATAGGTTCTATTGACCTTAACAGTCTTGAGAGAGACAAACGGCGGATACCTCCCCCAGCTGCATAGCCTAGGCAGGCAGCTTGTCGTAAGCAAACCATAAGGGGCTTCTCGTTGGAGCAATCGTACATGAGGTTTGCTTGTTGCTAGACTGACACCCCAGCAACGCTCGCTGTGTTTTTTTGCAGAAGCACGAAGTTTATCTTTCTCAGTGATCGGGTTGGAGCGTAACGTGAGTCCGCTGCTGATGCCCACCAGCCATCAGCAAGACGTAAGGTGGTCGTTAGCCAAATGATGTACGACATCTGGCCAACCATGAGTGGATTTTGAGTTAATAGGATGCGCATCTTATTACCTGCAACCTCCTTTGCTCTTGCCGCAAGAGCCCATGACACCTCACCTCTTACGCCCACCCGATCACAGCAATACCCCTAACTATTGACTCTATTTCATAGCCAATCACTAGCCAGCTCCACTCTTGTGATTGATAGTGAATTAAAGTCAAAAAAACAAAGCCCCATCAGTAGATGAGGCTTCTAATTGGCCCTAAGCGCGATTGGATTTTTGCATTTTCCACGCGTGATGCGAAGTGGGTTTCCTCATTCGGCGACCACGGCCGCCTCGGATGTTGGATTCCCAATGTTTTGTCATTGAGGAAAAGCAAACCTCCAAACCACTTAGGGTACTTATTATTATACGCCCCTACTTTGCTAGCTACAATAAGCTAATGCCTAAAATCCAAGCTCCCAGCGTCTCGACTGTGGCGCCGATTACTGTTCCCAGGAAGGGATAAAGTAGGAAAAAGAACAACATAAAACCCATGATTCCAGTTCGCTCTATCGATGCCATTAGGTCTCGGAGCGGCTCGGGAGCAACAGCAAACAAAGCCCTCGACCCATCGAGTGGTGGAAACGGAATCATGTTAAAGACGAAGAAGCTCAAGTTAACGACCATAAAAGTTAACAGTACGTCTGTTGGCAGTCCCTCGTAACCGATGACAAAGCGCACCCAAAGGCCAGCAATAATCGCTAGGACCAGGTTTGTTAGCGGACCAGCTAGGCCAACTAACGCCGCTCCATACTCACCCCACTTAACTCGACTTGGGTTAAACGGCACCGGTTTAGCGGCACCGATCGGCGGGGCGCCAATCAGGGCTAGGGTTACCGGCATTAACACCGTTAAAAAGGGGTCGATGTGAGCTAGCGGATTAAGGGTTAGGCGTCCGTGCATCTGTGCGGTATCATCTCCGAGCCAGTGGCTGGTAAAGGCGTGCATCATCTCATGCAAAGTAATCGATATTAAAACCGAAGCTAGCACTACGATGATCTGAATTATTGTTCCGTCGCTCATATTCCGAACTATTATAGCAGCCCGGACGGCTGGGCGGTCTTGATCTGTTGACACGACTGCTTAACCTCTGTATACTCCCTTGGACTATGGCACAGAAATGCGAGATCACCGGCAAAGGCAAACAATTTGGGCATAATGTTCCTTTTTCTCAGAAAAAGACCAAGAAAGTTTGGAAGCCCAACCTCCAGAAAAAGACCTTCATGATGGACGGCAAAAAAGTCACCATGAAGCTCTCGACTGATGCAATCCGCACCCTTAAGAAAAAGGGCGTTCTTTAAGCAACCCCAAACGCACAAGAATTCAAACGAGGCTTAGGCCTCGTTTTTTGTTATAGTCTGTTTAGGAAACATACATGCAGCAAGCATCTAAGTCTATTCACTTTGAACCACTAGAACCGCTGATCAAGCAGCCTCCTTTTAAGAGTCGCTTCCTAAAGCGTCTGGCTATTGGGACTGGTATTTTGGCTGCCGTCTGTATTTCTATCTCAATTATTGGAGCGATTATTGGCAGCGAAGAGCTCGTTCGAGGACCGTTAGTCGTATTCTTCACTGTGTTGTTCTTTATCACGCCGCCAGTACTGCTAGTTATGTTGTTTGTTGTGCTTTTTCAGAGCTTCAAAGGCCCTAAGGGCAAGAAACTATCTCGAGTCGATGCCATTGAGGAATTCTCAAACATCAACGGCTGGCGATTCTCTGAGCAAGCCTCAGCCCAAGAAACCTACCCGCACAGTCTGTTTGGAGTTGGCACCAGCCCTAAATACTTTGATGTGGTTGAGGGAAAAATAGATGGCTTACCCTTTGAGCTTAAGCGCTATCAATACATGGAGCCATCAAGAAAGAAAAGGGTGCCGAAAGACTTTGTACTGCTTAAAATTACCCTCTCTAAGGTGTTTCCTCATTTAGCCCTAGACTCGCACGGCAATAACTTTGCCCGAACCAGCAACTTGCCGATTTTTTATACCGATGACCAACGTATTGAGCTCGAGGGCGACTTTAACAAACGCTTTGATATGTACGCGCCCGAAAACTACCAAGTGGCTGCGCTCGACATCTACTCCCCTGATCTTATGAGCCTGGCGATGGATTTCTCGCGCCAATTCGATATCGAAATCATCGGCAACAGTGCCTATATAATTGCCAACCCTGGCGGCGTGCACTACTACGAACCGACTTTAATCAAAGAGCTCTTTACCCTAGCAGATAAACTGGTTACAACTTTTAAAACCAAGGAGCTGAGCTGGCGCTTCGATATCGATCCCAAGAATCCTCCGGTGCTACGACAATATAAAAATGAAAGTGCAATCCGAATCGGCCGATTTAGGCTTTCTACCGCCTATTTGGTCGTCCCGATCGCTGCCTATGGGATTGTGGGCGCAATTGATGCCGAGCAAATTGCCGGCCCAACTGGGCTTATCATGGCTGTAGGCATCGGAATCTTCCTTTTGATAATGCGGCAGATCACTTTACGCAGAAACCACCGCAAAAATCAGCGTGCTTATCTGAGCGTAACCAACGCGCACGCGGCGATTGCTCCTAAGGCCGATCAAACTCGATCTAATAAATAAACGGTTAGTTTATCGAGTAAGATGTCGCCCTTGAGTTTGAGCTTATCGAGCTTTTCGCCCTCGGAGCCAATCTCTTTAAGAAAATCTGCAACCTCGGCTTGAGGCACTTCATACTTAACGCCCTTGTCAGCGTAATGAGTTGGAATTACGATCTTAGGATCAATAGCTTTGATCATTTTGGCTGCACCGACACTATCGAGCGTGTAGCCATTGCCGCCAACTGGCACTACTAGGATGTCTACCATGCCAATGGCCTCGAGGTCGTCATCGCTAAGATCAGGATGGATATGACCTAATACTGCAACCTTGGTTCCGCCAATAATAACCGTGTAGATAGTAGCGTTAAGTTCGCCTTCGGTATCTAAGTGAGCGCGCGCTGGAATGCCTTTAACTGAGGCTTCTTTGACCTCGTATTCGCCTGGGCCGTCAATTAAGAAAGCGTCAGGAATTAGTTCGCCCTTGAGGTTGTGATTGGTGAGCAGCTGAACATCAGCTTTTTTAACACCGCTTAGGCCAAGTGCCTTTAGGTTGTCGTCAAATACAATAGTCGCCTGCTTGCTACTTAAGACCACACAGTTCCCACCTTTAAATGTCAGTTCCATTATTTCCCTTTCTTTGTGCCGGCTTCTGCTGGCACTGGTTCTTCACTTAAGAAGTTTTTGGTATCGTAGAGCACTGTCTTCTTGGCTGATTCTAACATACCAATGAACCGATCATTAATGGTTCGGCGATAAGAATATTCTTCGGTGCTCATTACAACAAAATTAAGTTCTCTACCCTCTTCTTCCTCAAGAGCTGTGATATATTTGCTAACTTTTGTGCGATTAACATCACCAACGATTATCACATCCACCCCTGGTCGGGTGTCCTGAGTAAAGCTGCCGGTTAGAACCAACATATCTACAGCGCCTAGTTCTTTGAGCTGATGCTTGAGAGAAACATCCTCTGCGCTGCCCCCGCGCTTGGTAGTTGAAACCGGTTTGCTGGCATCGGCAAACATGGCCCGAAGCGCTTCGTAGTGCGTAAAGCTCTGATTAATCTCGTAATAAAGTTTGTTGTCGTTTTCTTCGTTTTTACTTTTAAGAATCCCGATGTTAAGCAAGTTAGCGAGTTCACGGCGGACCGAGTTAATCTGCTCATCGATTTTGCGCGTAATCTCTCGCACATAGAAAGGTCGATTGGGGTTAGTCACGAATAGCTGAAGCAGCTTAACGCGGGTCTTTGATCCAAATAGTTGTTCCATCTTTTAGCACCTTCCAAGTTTTGTGTGTTCATTGTATCAAGCCAGGTTGAGACACGCTACTTTTGTTGTGCTACGTACAATGCTTGTGCTTACTTAACGGGGGCGACTTAGTGCAACTTGTGTCGCACTATTTGCCAAGCTATCGTCGAGCTCAGTCAATACGCCATCGCCATATTTGCGTTCTAGGGCGCGGCTGAGTAACAAGTCTGCGATATGTGGGTTTTTTGGCAAGATGGGACCATGCAAATAAGTACCGATGATATTCATGTGCATTGCCCCCTCGGTTTGATCTACCCCGTTGTTGCCGGCGCCCTGCGTTACAGTGCCAAAAGCAATCTGGCCATCGCCCAAAGTTGTTCGTCCGCTGTGGTTCTCGTAGCCAACAACTGGTCCGTAAGCGGTTTCAATTACGGTGTTACCAATTAGGCGCTCGGGTCCAGCTATGGTTTCTATAGCCAGCAAGCCGATGCCCTTAATTTCCTCTCCTGTCTCGGTAACAAATCGGCGCCCAAACAGCTGATAAGTGCCGCAAACTAGCAACATACCTACTCCATCGGCAGCTAAGTCGTGCAGGTCTTTCGATTTGCGCAGAAGATCTTTTTGGACAGCTGACTGGCCGGCATCTTGGCCGCCTCCGGCTACAATAATATCGATGTTTTTGGGCAGGGTGTCGCCGACTCCGACTCGAACAAGCTTGGCCTCGATGCCACGCCACTTAAGACGCCGCTGCAAAACCAAGACATTGCCGGTGTCTCCGTAGATGCTCATCTCGTTCGGATACAGATGGCAGATTGTTATGGTCTTTTTTACTCCCATATCGCCTCCATGTCGGTTTGCTTGGCTAGCTGCTTACGAATTGCCAGCATCGAGGTGTAGGTACAAAAAATAATTGCTCGTTTGGGATTATTGCTTCTGAGTTCCTTGAGAGCATCGTCAAATTCCAGCGCAATGACATCAGCTGGGCGATCGTCGTACTGCAAACGCAGCGCCATGTCGTAGCCTCTAACTCCACTGCAAACTTTACGCACATCAAGTGGCAGCTCGCTGTAATCAACGTCCCACAACCAAGACACGTCTCGCCCATCGGCAAACTGATCGTTAACGGCAAACATCATCGAGTCGTAACCGTCTTGGGCGTAAGATTTTAAGCTAGCAGCAAACCCGGCGGGGTTTTTAACTAGGGCTAGCGTTATGTCTGTTTCCCCAAGCTTCACTACTTCGCCACGGCCAAAAGCTGCTGGCACGGTTTGTAAGCTGGTAATTAAGTCTTCGATTTTGGCCTCTGGCACAATAGCCAGAGCGGCAGCCAAGGCAGCCGAGAGGTTTGAGGCGTTATGCAAGCCCGCCACCCTAAGCTGAGCCTCATACGATTTGCTGTTGATTCTAAACTTAGCTTTGCCGCCATTAAAGCTCTCAAGGAGTACGTCCGCCTGAGCTTTACTGCTTGATTTACTCTTGTGATGAGCTTCGGCTGGCAAGTGTTTGGCTAGCTCTGGGCTCAAATTAAATGTTAAAGCCTTGGCCGACTTTGGCAGTTGCTGCTCTAGATCTGCTACCCGTTGATCATGAAGATTAAGCACAGCACCTTCACTAACCTGCTCGACCGCGAGGCCGATCTTTTTGGCCGTAGTGTCGACCTCGCCGTAACGATCGAGCTGATCGCGCATGACGTTAAGCACCACTAACCAGCGGGGCGCAAACTGTTTGGCTACCACGCGGGTATAGGCTTCGTCGACTTCTAAAACGGCGATGTCGTAGTTAAGTTGGCCCTGAAGGTTAGCTTGTTCGATTAGTGAGGATAAAATCCCGCGCGTGTAGTTGCTACCATGTTTGTTGGTAAGCACGCGCTTCCCTTGAGACTCTAGGAGCGTCACCAAGGCTTTTGTGGTAGTGGTTTTGCCGTTGGTGCCCGTAACCATGACTAGCCCCTCTGGAAGCTGGCCTAACAGGTGCTTAAGCAGCTTGGGGTCGAGCTTTTCAGCTACAGCACCGGGCATGGCTGAGCCGTGACTACCAGTTAGGCGGGCGAGCGTAATCAAGCTCTTGCCGGCCAGAATGCTCAGGGGTTTTCTCATAACAATAAGTTTACAACCAATCCTCTACTCTTGATACGGCAAGTTTTGGATCCTCGAACCACTCAATGAAGATGTGGCGCTTAAACCAGGTGCGCTGGTGCTTAGCAAGAATCACTTGAGTGTTACGGGCAATTGCCTGTTTAACCTGAGTCATGCTCTTTTTTTTGTCCTCGTAGTCCTTAAACTCGCGGTATCCAATGCCCGTCATAGACCAGTGATCCCAGCCGTACTTACTTGCTAACTCTTCGACTTCTTTGCGCAGCCCAGCCCTAAACATCTGCTCAACTCGAGCTTCAATCCGCCGACGCAACTCAGTTCGGTTAGGTTTTAGTCCGATCACCAGCGTGTTCTCTCTTAGTTCACCTTTAGTCTTGTGGTCGAACTGGTAATCCAAGATCACCGCATCAATGTACAGCCCGGTGCCCCCAACTAAGATCGGCAGCTTTCCGCGAGCTGCAATGTCATCGATGGCTTTGAGCGCCAGCTCCTTGAACATGCCAGCCGAGAAGCGCTCATCGGGCTCAACTACATCAAGTAAATGGTGTGGGATTTCAGCCTGATCTTGCAGACTCGGCTTAGCGGTACCGACGTTCATGCCCTTGTAAACAGTTCTGCTATCAGCACAAATCAGCTCGCCGTTGAACTTGCGGGCTGCTTCCATGGCCAAACCGCTCTTACCGCTGGCCGTCTCGCCCACAATTACCAGCAAAGCTGGTAATTGTTGAGTATCTCGTATTTCGTATTTCGTATTTTGCCTAGTCGAGGGCTTTCCTGAGTCCATGTAATACCTTGTTCACAATCACTGTTGCTTCTGCCAGTGTATCGAATGTCGTGTTATCAAGATACGTCAAATCACGCGCAAGTAGTAATTGCGCTTGCAGCTCACTAAGCGAACCAAGAGCTATTGAATAAAACTGCTGTTTGTCTTTGGACGTATTTCTACTAAAACCCTCCGCAATATTAGACGGGACCGAAACTGCAGACCTACGAACTTGATTAACCAAGCCAAACTTCTCTTCTGGGGGGAATCGATTGGTGCAGAGGTATACATCCAAGGTTAAGCGATGTGCCAACTGCCATGCCCTAAGATCAGTAAAAGACTTTATTCGCTCCGTCATTTAATAACCTTAGCGCATCTATGATTAAGGCTTTCTTAAAAATGCTAGATACTAAATACGAACCGCTGGATACTGCTTTACTCTGGCCACCAGAGTAAAGCATCGATATCCACCCGATAGTCGTCGCTGACACCAACCCCTTCGGTTTTGAGCATGGCCGCGTGTCCCCGCTTGCCACCCGGAAAGCCGGCCGCCAAGCGGCCGTTCTTCATAACCACGCGTTGCCAGGGTAAATCGGCTGGGCCGAAATGTGCGATTCCTCCAACAATGCGTGAAGCTTGAGGGCTGCCACAAAGCGCCGCAATCTGGCCGTAGGTCATAACCCGACCCTCTGGAATCTGCGCAACCAGTTCGTAGACTTTATCTCTAAAACTACTGTTGGTGCTCGTCATAGGCATGAACGGAGGTTTTGTTAACCTTGCCGCGGGCTTCGTTGGCAACAGTCTTGAGGAAGTGATCAACCTCTATGGCCTCTTCGTTTCCGTCAACTTTGATGTCCGATCGAATTCGAGGCTGAACTTTACCGGCCTCAACTTCCTTAGCGCCAATGACCAGCGTGTAAGGAACTTTCGCAACCTCAGATGCTCGGATTTTCTTGCCTACAGACTCGTTGGAAGTATCAAGTTCCAGCCTTAGCCCCAATTCTCGCCCCTGTTCTACTAGGCTAGTTGCAAAGTTAACAACGCTTTCGTCCGAATTTACGGTGGCTACTCGAATTTGCTCTGGAGCTAACCAAATCGGGAAACGTCCGGCAACATGCTCGATGTAAACACTTAGGAACCGCTCGATTGAACCAAGCAGCGCAACATGAATCATAACTGGCTGCTTTGCAGTGCCGTCCTCGGCGGTGTAGGTTAAGCCAAAACGATCTGGCTGGACAAAATCGAGCTGCACAGTTGCTAGTTGCCACTCGCGGCCTAGGCTATCTACGGCAATGAAATCAATCTTAGGACCGTAGAACGCCGCCTCGCCTTCCACCTCCGTAAAGTCCAGCTGGTTCTTCTTGGCTAATTCGCGCAGCGAGTTCTGGGCCGACTCCCAAAGCTCAGGATCACCAAGATACTTGTCTTCGTTGCTTCTAAACGACAGGTCAAACTTCAGAGACATCTGCAAAGTACCGTACATCTCTTGAGCAGCTTCTATTACTCTAGTCACTACTTCCTCTATCTGGTCTTCGCGCACAAAAGCGTGGCTGTCATCTTGAGTGATCGAGCGAACTCGACTTAAGCCGTGGAGTTCTCCGGTCTTTTCGTCGCGGTAAACTACCGCGTTTTCCATGTACATTACCGGTAAATCACGATAGCTGCGGGGTTGAGAGGCGTAAATCTGAGCGTGATGTGGGCAGCTCATAGGCTTTAGTACCATTTCGTCATCTGTTTCCTGGCTCTCAACTAAGAACAATTCGTCGCCAAACTTTTCCCAGTGACCAGATTTTTCATAGAGCGATTTCTTGGTGATATGTGGTGATGTAACGGCCTTAAAACCACAATCGGTGCGTAGTTTGTTGCTATAAGCCAGAAGTAGCTCTCTTAAAATCGTGCCCCGTGGCGTAAATAGCGGTAGCCCCGACCCAACCAAGTCCGAGAAGGTAAACAAGTCTAGTTCTTTGCCCAGCTTGCGGTGATCACGGGCTTTGGCTTCTTCTAGCTGTTTAAAGAAGTTATCGAGCTGCTCTTGAGTCTCAAAACCAGCTCCGTAAAGTCGCTGCATCTGGGGCTTGGTTTCATCTCCGCGCCAATAGGCACCAGCAATTTTATAGAGCTTAAAAGCTCCAACATCACCGGTGTTAGCCACGTGAGGACCGCGGCAAAGATCCGTAAAACTACCATTTCGGTAAAAAGAAACATTCTCAACCTTCGAGTCATCACTAGCAACACCTAGCTGAGCACCATCAAGATCTTTAGCGCTAGTTGTGCCCTCGCGCTTGAGGTCATTTAGGAGTTCGGCTTTGTAGGGCTGGTTGGTTTCCTGCGCCCACTTGATGGCCTCATCGATTGGCAGATCAAACTGCTCAAACGGCTGATTGGCCTCGATTACCTTCTTCATCTCGGCTTCGATTTTGCCAAAGTCGTCATCAGAAATTGTCTGATCACCTAAATCAATGTCGTAATAAAAGCCATTATCGATAGCCGGCCCCACACCAAACTTAGCCTCCGGCCAGAGGTTCTGTACGGCAGTCGCCATGATGTGAGCTAGTGAGTGCCTGCATGCCTCTAGATGTTGATTGTTGTCGCTCATTTCGTTAACTAGTGTAACTCAGAGGAAACGCTAAAGGCAACGCGGCAGTCATTAAAGAAGATACGTATCTTTAGTTATGTCGTAGCCGTTAAAGGTCGTATCTTCGGCGCGGGGCATGGCTGGAGCGTTATGGATCTCTCTCTTTACGGCTGATAGATAACCGAACAAAGCCGGTCGGTTGGTGCCGCTACCACCCGAGTGATTGTCAATTACGATGGCTGGCTTGCGGCCAGTCTTTTCTGCCAGATCTTTCACGTAGCCGGTGACCGCACCATAAAACTCATCGATATCGGTTTGGTTTATGAAGGTCTCAAGCGGGTTCAAGCCTCGGATGATAAGCAGCGGGCTGCCATCTTTGGTGCTTTCGGATTCGATCAGCATGAAGCTACCAACCAGTGACTCCTGCGGTGTGCCTGGTCGCCTGTGCATATTAACAGCGGTGAAGTTCGGGAACTGCGCAGCCATACTGTCGTATTGTTCCGCCCAACAGGCATCAGCGATGTGCCCCGAGAATTCCATCAACAAGCCACGAGTTGGTACGAACTGAATCGGGACTTTGCGGTCTGACTTCTGGCGCTCACCCTGAACCCGAGCAATCCCTTCTTGTAGGGCCTTAACACTGGTCATATCGGCAAAGGCTTTGCGAGCTTCCTCAGTCTTGAAGTATTTGCCAAACACTTCTTGGTTGATAACGTGATCAACCAAGTTTACAACTGAAGAGACATCATCGATAGTTATTGCTTTGCCTGCCCCAAAAGTGGCGTCATTCAACTTAATAATTCCTCGTCGTCTCTCTGTGTGCTCATCCCTATCATAGCCCGCTGGCCCCTTATGTAGGGCCCAGGTAAACATCGTTTTCATCAGCAAGGGGTGTAGTTTCTTGTCTTTAGCCAGCTCAACAAAGTTTGCTTCAAAGTCTTTAATAGAACGAAGGTCCATTGCATCAAGCTTAGACATCTGAGCTTGTAGTTTCTCGACTACGCCACCCTTGCCTGGGTTGCCCTGTAGCTTATCCATTGCAAGCATCAGGATCTCCCGCTTAGCTTCAACTGCATCAGAGAGCTCTTGAACTGAGACATTCAACGGACGGTACGCGTTGAAAGACAAATTCGCATCCATCAAGCTCTCGTAAAGAGCTTGGTAGCGCTTCAGCTCATGCTCATGCCACGGCGATTCGCGCTCGCCTTTTTCCTTGCCATCCACTCGAGAGATTTCTACCACCGCACTAGGAGTAAAGGCTTCGTCCAAGGGCTTGATACTGCCTTGCTCATGCAAAATTCGAGCCATGACAAGTTCAGTGAACTCATCATCCGTCGATTTACCCCATTCGCTGTCTTCAAACCTGACAATCCCCTTAAGCACCTCTCTTACGACCGTGTGCGTCTGGGTTGTGCCAGCGCCCACTAATCGAGCTAGCTCGGCACCCTGCCACTCCTCACTGTCTGAGCTGAGTATCTTGGATCGAAGATCTTTAATGGCTTGTTCTAGTTGCTCAAGTCCAGGCTCGCCGGTTTCTGTCACCCCAAGCGGACCAAGATCAGGCTCGATGCCGTCCATCATCGCGCTCACAAGATAGAAACTAGCCCGCGGCGCGTTGGCGCCAAAGATTTTCACTGTTCGCTCTAGTTCTGGCCAAGCCTCACCCTTGCTAGCTTTGTAGACACCGTACGCGCCTTCTGGCGATATGGTATTTTCATGAAGGTGGCGTCGAAGGATATCTCTGTCTACAGCCCCGAGCTCAAAGTTTTTTGCAGCTTTGATTATTTCCGGGATGGAGGCTCTCGATGCAGATTCTAGGCCCTCTAGTAAGACCGCTGTTGGGTCAAACTCGGTAAAAGAATCGGGATTCTCAAGAACCAGCGAGGATGCACCAGCTTCGGCTAGTTTCATGGCAATTTCACTTGTCAGGCCCCGTGACAGTTCAACGACTCTTTGTATGGGGTGGCTAACCACACCCTCGTAAATACCGTGGCTTATCATGTCGTTAACAAAAGTTGCGTTATCAACCCTGTCCAAGAACTGATAAATTTGTGGAAAATGGTTAGCTGTATTAAACCCGGACTCAGAGGTTAGAATCTGGTGCATCACCTTGGTTGGATCTAGCTTGTTAAATTTATCAAGGCTGATGAGAATATCGTCAGCCTGCATATGCTCAATCATTTGATCCGCTAGGTCCTGCTGATCTGCATCTGGGAAGTTGCGTAAGTTCATAGCTAGCGCAGTATATGCACTGTGCTCCACAAGCTTTCCATACAACTTAACTCGATCTAGACCCCGAAATGCATCTGGCCAAGCAGCTAACGCCATGAATTTTTTTCCTTCAAGTAGCTTGTTAGCTATAGCCGGATCAAGGCCACTAAACTTATCCAGAGATTCCGACATAACTTGCAGGCCCTCTTTTGTTTCTGCTAAGGTCCGGGCTACCTGGTGCTCATCAATGCCGGGACAGTTAGGCATGCTAAGCCTTATTGCGCCTTTGATATCTTCCTCGTTGCCGATACCAATTATTGCGTCCATGGCAGCTTGTTGCTGAGCTTCGGGGAACTTATGGAGTTCACCCATCGCCTCTACGTACATTACTGAGAACAATCGCTCATACTGATCCGTAAAATCTCCGTCAAAGCGTTCGGCTTGTTTCATGAGTGTGCCGAGCGCCCTGATGTCAGGCTGTTGCAGAAGGGCCCGCCTAAACTGACTCTCGTTCCAGGCCCGAGACGAGTTCATACGATGAGCCACCGTTTGAACTACTTCTTCGGCTTTTTTAATATAGTTATCAAGCACCTCTGGTGTGACGACTTGCTCTGGCTTCCCCGCCCGCTCTGGGTTCTTGGCTTCCTCAGAGGTATCAATTATGGAGTCTGGTCTCAGATCCGTTGCGTCTTGCTCCGCTTCGTCCGCGGGCGCCTCAATGGCAGTGTTACCGATTACTCGGTCGATATGCGGAACTAAATCGGGGTGATAAGCCTCGGGATTTTCCTCTAGATGGCGTCTCAGATCTTCATCGGTAACTTCATCGCCGGTTTGATGTGGCCACTCAACAGCTGTCGCAGCTTGGTTAGCTTCGTCAGGAGGAGCGCCGGGCTGATCTGTTTCATCGTTCATTTTTTGTTTGTGCTTACGCTAACTAAAATTGTATTCCTAGCGCCCCTGTTTTACAAGGGTTTGATAAAACGAAAAGACCCCGAGCTACTCCTAGCACGAGGTCCTTACGCGGTTTAGTACCGTTTACACTTCCCAAAAGCTAGTACTATGATACTAGCCTTATAGTACTAGTCAAGAAGATTTTTTCTTAACTCTCCCCTGTCGGCCGAAAATTGGTACAAAAAAACGACCCTTTTGGTCGTAGTGAGTCGTATAAAAGTATTCGGGGGAAGAGAGTGAGGACGGGGGCGGGATAGGGCTAGTGAAGGTGCATAGGGGGTCGAAGCCGGAGCTTCTGTTTCCTTTGTTGCGCGTTCACTGCCACTATCCCGTCCCGTCCTCGACGAGGTTGCACGTAGATTACGAGCCAATCCTTCGGCAGGCCGCGATGCAGCAAACCGGCGAAAGTCATGTGGGATCACCCCCTAGGTAGGCGATGATCGACCCGCAATCCTTGAGTGATTACGCCGAAGCGCATTCACGAAGCTCACCATCCCGTGCTACGACGGAGAGCCGGGGCCGGCGCCGTCGATCAGGTGACGAGCGGGGCGGCCGTCGCGGGGTTGTCGGCGGTCGGGGCGGTGATGCTGAAGGCCATCTCGGTGGGCGCGCAGTCGGTGTCGACGTGGGTCGCGGTGTCGGGTGGCTGTCGCATGACAGTACCTTCTTTCTCCTCACAGAGCGGGGTTGCTCTTGTAGAGGTTAACGACTACTGTGTTATAACAACTTAGCAAGCGTTAACCCCTACAAGAACTAGGTGATCCTATGTTCTACGTGCAATCTGTATATGTACTTCACAAAGCCGCGGTAATCCCGCTAACTCCGTAAGTTGCCAAAATCATATACTTGTTACGTTAATATGTCAATAGTTTTCCACAGCTTGTTGGTAGTTTCAGATTAGTGTAATCTGTATCTGTTAGGGCGCGTAGCTCAGTTGGCTAGAGCACTTCATTGACGTTGAAGGGGTCAGGGGTTCGAGTCCCTTCGCGCCCACCATATTTTTATGAGTGAAGTACCAGATCCAAATCAAGAAATCATTACAGGGGTGGCCAACGAGGCCACCCCTGCCTTTTACTTTGCCGACGGCCGGTTTTATTTAGGCGTCGGTCAATCCGCTGCTGACTCCGAGGAATGGTCGGCTCTTTACTGGAGCCGAGAGGATCAAAACTTCACCAACTGGGATGATGCTCAATTTAACCCTCAATTTGCTGAGATAAAACTGCAACCAGAGGGGCTATTAGTTATAGACAGTTCGGATAGACTCATCAAATTTTCAGATTATCTAGCATCAGATCTGGCAGAGCAACTAGAGGTGGCTAGCTTCTTAGCTTCCGAGGAATTCGAGTTGGGACCTGTAGCTAGCCTCCTGGGTGGCAGCAGTTTTACTGTTAGCAAGCTATACTCTGCCTGCGTTGCGCTTTACGGTGAAGACACCCCGTTGCCATCGTTTCGTCAGCGAGCTACAAAGAGTAAACAGCTAATCAAAGTTGGTGCTGGTAAAGAGGGCCGAAACCCCATGTCTAAGCTGTACGTCCACCGCGATCTTGCCACTCCCGACGACCTCAAGCTAGCCGATACCTACAGAGTCGCCGAGGCCAACCCTATCAGATTGCAGCGCGACGCCATAGACGTTATTCCACCAGCCGACCAAACAGCCGCAGAGATATACCGCCTCGACCCCTCGCTTCAGCGCAATAAGTCAAAGATCAGACCAACCGACTTTGTTGAGCTGCAGAGAGACTATGTTTTGATGAAAGAGGCTGTTGTACGGCCGAAGATTCTCACCCCTCAGGAGGCTCAGTTAGGACGTCGAGCCTTGGCCGAGGCCTCAAGCGACGTCGATGAGCACAACCCAGCCATGATGGAGCGTTATTGGCAAGTTAACCGCGATGTAAACGCCTTTCGTATCGATGAGGCATCACGTTATGGCCAAGAGCTAGAAACCGGTGAAGAACTGCGAGAAGACCTCTACTGATAGCTCTCACAGATTCGCTGCAAGTAGCGCAAATTGTGAATCGACAACAGAGTTCCCCCAGTTGACTCGCCAACTTTTATCAGATGGTGTAGATATGCTCGACTGTAGCCCGACTCACAGGTATAGCAGTCGCAGCTATCATCAAGCCTATTCAGATCACTGGCAAACGTAGCCTTCTTGAGATTAACTTGAACATCGCCCTCTAACCATATGGTTCCATGGCGCCCATTCCGGGTCGGCAGCACGCAATCAAACATATCGATTCCGTGCTCAATAGCAAATCTCATATCTGTTGGGTGTCCCACTCCCATCAAGTAGTGTGGTCGCTGTGAATCATACAACGGAGCCATGAACTCAAGCATTTCGTGCATGTCAGCCCGTGCTTCTCCGACCGATAATCCGCCGATCGCAACCCCATCAACGGGCTGTGACTGGATAAACTCGAGGCTTTTCTGACGTAGGCGTTTATCAAGACCACCCTGAGCGATTCCAAACAACTTCGGAGGATTGGCTTTTCCCTTCGATAGCTTTTTGTGCTCAGCCACACAGCGCTCTAGCCAGCGGTGAGTGCGCTCAACTGCCTCCTCGGTGCGGTGTCGATGCTTGGGGTCAAGGCTAACAACATCGTCAAAGGCCATAATAATATTTGCCCCCAAGTCATGCTGTATTTGCATGGCAGTCTCTGGGGTGAGTTTGATTTTATCGCCGTTGTCGGGGTTTGCAAACTCAACACCCTCTTCGGTTATTTTTCTCATGTTGGCTAAAGAAAAAACCTGAAAGCCACCGGAATCAGTTAGCGTCGGGCCCTGCCAATGACTGAAGTTGGCCAGCCCGCCAGCCTTAGCTACTAGCTCAGGACCGGGCGATAAATACAGATGATAAGTGTTGCCAAGCAGGATTTTTGCCCCAGTTGAGCGCACCTGCTCTACGGTTAAGCCCTTGGCTGTACCTCTGGTTGCAACTGGCATGAATGTTGGTGTTGAAACTTTAACATCAGATAGTGCCAAAGTGCCTGTTCTTACTCCCGAAGGGAGGTTGTCGCAGGCAAAAAAGCTTTTAGTTTGTTTGGAATCTGACGATTTTGGCATAGCCTGATTCAATCACAGGTGTAACGGCTTGCCAATCTTTGGGTACATCTGGGAGTGATTCGTATTGGTCAAATACCAGCCAAACATGGCCACTGGGTGGGTTGAGGCCGTCGAAGTGTCGGAGCAAGATATCATCTCTATCGTGCACCAATGACCAGTTGCCGTAGTAGCCAGAGTTTCCATCGTGCTTGATTCTGACCTCGTTGCTCGTTGGGTTGTAATAACGAATATCGAAGTAGGTTCCAAGGGCTGTACTAATTATTACATCGTCTGGACTCCCCTGTTCCTCGATGATTGCCGCTAGATCTCGCATGGTATAGCGATCGTTTCGGAAGTCACGGAATTCACCTGGCAGATAAACGCTAGCTGTGCCCACGAGTAATACTGCTAAAACCCCGAGTACCGCCAGCTTGTCGTAGAGCTGCGCCTTTTTACTGAGTGCCAGGTAGCAAATTGCGCCAATTGTGGCGTAAAAGACCGGGGCAAACAATGAGAAGTAGCGAGTGTAGTACACGGACGCGCTAGGTCCAAGCGAAACCGCCGCTAAAATTAGCGCCGGAACCACAACGTAGCCGATCATCAAGATCAAGGCGTTGCGCTGAGCAGCTTTGGCGCGCTGAAGAACCCTGAACGTCGCCCAGACAAACCACACCAGCAAAACTCCAAGCAATAGTTGGGCTACTAGCGGTATTTCCTCGAGTGGGCGCAGCATCAACATAGTGCTCAGTGTTTGGAATGGAGTCAAAAAGTTAACCGGCTCAATCCAGAAGCCGTTATTTACAACGCTGGCTTGATCTAGAAACTTCGGCAACCAAGGTAAGAACAATACCGCTGCCCCAAGACCAGACAACACCCAGTAAATAACCGGGCGGCTTTTAAGCAGTTTGCTCCACTTAGTTCGAGGATTCTGGCGGCGCAGCTCTAGCAACAAGTAAAGTCCGTGAACTACTACTAGTAGGCTGGCAAAATAATGAGTGTAAATTAAAGCCGTAATTAAGATCGCATAAACGATCCACCAAGCTCGGCGCAAACTGTGATCAATTAAGCGAACGAACAGATACGTAGCTGTTGCCCCAATAAACGCAGCCAGGCCGTACATGCGCATCTCCATGCCATAGCGCACAATAAACGCACCGATAGTCGCGGTAATCAGTCCGGCTCGAGCCGCTAGAGACCCCAGGAGGTGCCTAACCAACACAAATGTAACGGCTACTGCACCAATCATAAACACGGCACTAAAGCCTCTTAGGGCAGCCTCAGAAACACCAAACAATTCTGCCCAACCCTTGAGCAACAAGTAGTAAAGCGGCGGGTGCACATCAATGGCTGCGCGCTCAAGCAGTTCTGCTACGTCGTAATCGATGAGCATGGCCGTAAAGCTCTCGTCGTGCCAGATGTGACGCCAGCCAATTGTCGAAAACTGCAAGACTGCCGAGACTATAATTCCGCCGAGCAGCCAAAGTTTATCTGTCCCCGCGTTCAGAAACTTCATTTATACATCCCTCTCCAGGCTTGCCACCTGATCTTAGCCAACTCCTTGAGGGTTTTTATCATGGCACTAACGTTAGACTCGCCTATGAGCCCATTGCCAAGCTTTGGATCGTGCCAATCATTAATTGCTAGCGCGCTCATCTTGAGTTTGTGAATACGGGCAGTCTTTAAAATTTCGATGTCGAAGCCCCATTGCAGAATTGTTTGCTTATCAAACACAACTTTTGAGCGTTCCCAGTTAAGTGCCTTAAAGCCGCACTGCGTATCAGGAATTCCGGGCAAGATAACCACCTGGACTAGCAGATTTGAGGCCAGCGACATCAGTTTGCGACCCAAGCCCTCGTGCATTGACCACAGATCTCGCACACCGTAAACCATGTCTGCGCCGCTCTCTAGCTCGCTCCAAGCGGTGTTGATGTGACGTAGTGGCGTAGCTAAATCGGCGTCCATGAACAAACGGTACTCTCCGTTAGCGGCTCGCATTCCAAAGCGAACATCTCGGCCCTTGCCAACCGGTCTGCCGGGGTTAATAGCCTGAAAGTACGCAAAGTTAGCCGCGTGAGCCTGAGCCAACTCTAAGGTGTCGTCACGCTCCTTAACGGCCACAACAACTACCTCGGTGTCTTTTAGCTGATTGTTATCGACTAGAAAGCTTCTAACCGCTTGCAAGGTAGCGTCAATTCGATCAGCCTCGTTCCGCGCTGGAATTATCAGGCTGTACTTGGGCTTATTCATCTTTAAAAACTACTCGCTTATAGAAGTTATAGTTCCAAATTAGCGAAAATACGGTGGCAAATACTTTAGCTGTGTTGGTGTAGACAAAATCGTCGGTAAAGACATCACCTAGTCCTAGTGCGTGCTCGATTTCGATAACTAATTCGACCGGCGAGGTCCAAACTTCCGTAAACAAATAGATGGCCGTCGTCTGGATAACATACAAACCAATTAGCGTGCCGCCAACGAACAAAGCTGCCTGCCGACGGCTTTTATCGGAGTTCGACTTAAAAACCAATCGCTTATTAGCAATAAAGCTAAAGGTCATAGCGACCGTCATCGAAACAATGTTACTAGGGATACGAGGAAAGCCCATAACCGTTGCTAACAGATTAAGAACTACAAAATCAATAATCGTATTGGCAGCGCCAACTACCACAAATCGTACGGACTGCGGCCGCAAGGCAGCTCGCATATGCTTTTTCATAACGCAATCTTAGCACCTTTGTAACCTGTGGCCAACAGATAGTATCCAGCCTAAAACTTGACATTCATAGTAATTATGCTAATCTAGATAATGTAATGAACACAACTGCAACAAAAACTACACCAGCAATCGACAAAAAACAGCCAAAGGGCGTGCTTGACTCCTTTCAGCTCTTTTACGAGGAGCTTCCTAGCGCCAATGCTAGACCAAATAGACCTAGTTCTGCTAAGCGCATCGTGCGCAAAAGCAAACGCTAAATACTTAATGTAACTCCTGTTGCCAGCCCTAAACTTAGGGCTGGTTTTGTTTTCCCCTGCTTTAGTAAGGTTATCCACTCGTATTTTTAATTGCCATATGTCAATATGTTGACATGGTTTGTCCAAAATGCGGTAGAAACGAGACCGACGTAACTAACTCTCGATACCAAACCCGTCGCCAACAAATATGGCGACGGCGTAAATGCGGGCACTGTGACTTTACTTTTACCACCAGAGAGGCGCATGACGTGTCGTTTATATCTGTTAACAAGCGTAGTAGGCCTCAGCAGGAGCAGTTTTCTAGGGCAAAGCTTATGATCAGCCTAGCCAAAGCCTGTGATCACATGGTAGATCAGCAAAACACGGCCGAGGCCTTAACCGATACAGTTATTACCAGCTTGCTCCCCTTGCCCAGCCGTGAAGTTTCTTCTCGTAACATATCTAAGGCCGCTCAAAATGTTCTTCGGCGCTATGACGCTGCTGCTCTCGTTAAATACCTATCCTTCCAGAGTGATCTTAGAAGCCCAGCAGCCCTGAAGAAGGCCCTGAAGTAAGAGCACAACCAACTTAAAGTAAGTTGTGAATGCTTTTCCCATTTCTCCCCGCCTCTGTAAAACCTCTGAGTTTGCGAGGTCAAAGCCCGGAGCGGCGAGGACTGTCCGCCAGTTGGCGGACGAACTCCGCAGCCGCCCGAGTCTTTGAGAGAAGCAGGCTCATGAGTGTTTTTACAGTAGCGGGATGGTTTTGAGCCACTTTATAAAAAGTGGCAATACCCCCGTCGTGGGAACGACAGATTAAGCCTTAATCCTAAAAGTAAACTACTTTTTAACGACCTTAACGGTGGCATCAAACCTATCGAGATACCAACCAAAAAACAGCCGCGTCTGGGAGTAAAGCGCCGTCAGGCCGCCATAGACTAATGTTACGAGCGGCAAGATCGCCCATTGCGCAATCATAAACAGATGTCGATGCCGTTTGTATCGAGTCGGTCGCGGCGGCAAAATCTTCATACTAAAGTAAAGCGAACATAGGATACCGATCATTCCGAGTGTAGCCAGTCGGCTAGCAAACACCGGCAGTTGGTGGGCTATGACGCTGCTGTCGGCCTCGGGGCTAACAACTATTGGCGCCCAAGCCGCGAACGCTAAGATAAACGGCGCGGTGGCCCAGCTAACATGACCTTCTATCAAGCGCAGCAGCTTGGCGATTAGGTTCGACTTAGAAAGCTTGTTGCGGGTAAAAAAGCCTTTTTCGATTAAGTAAGCTACGTCCGATGCACCCCAGGCCCAGCGGCGAATCTGAATAAACTGCTCTCTAAAAGTTTTGCGCAGAGTCTCGGCCAACACAGCATCCTGATAAATCGGCACATAGATTGGCACCACTTGATGATTGCCGTCAAAGGCAAACAAAGATCGCCAAAACTGATGACCATCTTCTACTACGGTTCTAACGCTCCAAAAATCGGTTTTAATTAGGCCGTCGAGCGGCTGGGCATGCGACGAAAAGTTGCGCAGGGTGTGTGGTCTAACAGATTGAATAACCTGCCAGAACGAGTTACCAACCGCCAAGACTCGCATCGGTGCTGGAGCGTCCCAAATGTTATTGGTATATAGCGGTATTGGCTGAAACGAGCGATGTGATCGATCTCGACTCAGTAAAAACGCGTAGGTCACGGCTGCAAAATAATATTTGTGTGGCCGGTTGTCGCAGTCGAGTGTGGTTACAACGACCTTAGAGGGATCAAGTCCCTGAGCCTTAACCCACTCTGCCATGCGCCTGCCGGCAAAAGTAACGTTGCCGCCCTTACCTTTTACTTCTCCGGGGATGTCCGAGGGGTGCTCGATAGCCTCAGCGTGCAGAAACGCTTTGCCGTAGCGCTTAACCATGGCCTCGGCCGTGATTTTAGCCCCTGGTCCGCCCCGCTCTTCGTAAGCCATCGCAAACACTACTTGCTTTTTCATTGGGAACTTACAGTTGGCCAATTCTTGGATGGTTGGCTCCACAATTTCGATTGGCTCGTTATGCAAAGCCACAATCACCACGTGGATCACATCTGACGGGACGTACTGCAAGGCTGGTGGCTTGTTTACGTAGTTCTTGAGGTTCTGAACGTGAACTCGGTTCTGCTTGGTCACGTGGCCCGTGTAGTGCTTGAGCGCCGCTGCCGGATCTTTTAGGTCGCCAAGGATTTTATCCCAGTCTAGTCTTATGGCTTTTTCCATCCGGCCATAGCCCTGAATAACGCGGAAGGCCATGACGATGGTTTTTAAGAACCAGGTGGTTATAAAAGCCACAATAAAATAAGCCGCCCAGATAACATCGATAAACGATAGCCAAATTGGGGCGGTAATAACCGACCAGCTTAAAATAGCTGGCAACATCTCCAGAAACCGATACCTGATGCCACGATCGGCCTCGTATGGTATTTCTATATCGATCACGAAATAAGAGCCTTTCTCATAATATCCATTCTAGCCTACCCCCAGACCTGACTGGCTGCAAACTGCTTGTAGCTTCTCACCGTAGCTCTACGGCTATGCTTCGGCGCTCCGCGCAGTTTTCGCCTACTCAAGTCTGGGCTAGATCTAAAAGCGAATGATGACAAAGGCTCTAGCACCTAACCTGTTGGCGCTATGCCAATAAGGCTGTTACCTACCAAGAAAAGCATCACCATGATGAAAAGGTTCAGGGTTAAGATTGTGATTGCCAGGTAGCGGCGCAGTGGATGTAAGCGCATGGCCAAAACTAAGTTTAGCCCAAGGGCAATTAAACAAAAGCTGGCAAATCCGTAGAGTTGATACCAGTCGCCGAGTTCGATGGGACTACCGCCGTACTGGGTGTAACGAATCGGAATATCATAGTCGCGAGACTGCACGCGCAGAATAATTAGCAAGAAGTTCAAGATGCCAAGTAACAAACCAGCAACCGCTAGCCCCAAGGCTAGTCGATCATGAAAGAATTCTTTTTGGAACAAAGACTTAAACATCACTTTATGAACCTATTTAGTGATTCCATTCTACCTTAAACTCATCCTTTTTGGCTGCAAACACTTCATCGCTCGTCATCGTATCTTTTCAGATATGATTCCTCGCGCTTCAGTGTTTTCGCACAAAAATCCAAAACTTTAAGGACAGAAGCGAATCACGAAGCAGGTTCTTTTCATTCTACCCTAAACCCGAGGCTTTTTGGATGCAATCGAGTTCTTATTTTTAGCATCTTATAAATATGGTGCGGGATACGAGAATCGAACTCGTGCCTCGTGCTTGGGAAGCACACGTACTACCATTATACTAATCCCGCCTGCGGCGGGCAGGCCCGCTCTGGAGCCGATGAGCGGAGTCGAACCGCTGACCCATTAAAGCTCAGTGAGCTTTAATGTTTTCCTTGCTTGGCCGAGCGGCAGCGCAGCGAGAGCGAGCAATCTTCAACCAAACTGGAGCCGCCGACCAGAGTTGAACTGGTGACCTACGCTTTACGAAAGCGCCGCTCTACCAACTGAGCTACGGCGGCCCGGCTTGGTTGAAGATGTTAATTACGCTTTACGAAAGCGCCGCTCTACCAACTGAGCTACATCGGCAAAACCGCAATTATTGTAACAGAGGTCTAAAAAGTATCTAAGGCTTGCGGCGAATGCTTCGATGCGCAGCCCCACGCGACCGAGCACCCGGAGCCTTGGATGCTATGGCCTTAAGCGATGGCACAAAATTCTCTGGATCACTTGTTCGAGCATTCAAAGCACTGCTCGCAGCGACGTTTAACCAGTAAATTCTAGACGTCCCCCCAGAGCGCAAGGCCTCAAAGCGAGCCGCGTTGGCTGCAATCATAGTTTCGTAATAGCGGTTATTGCCAGCTCTGGCATCACGGTAGGCCTCGAAATAATTAGTAGCCGCAAGGTTTTGGGCTGGGCGAACCTTGGGCGGCTCCAAGTAACTTAAAAACACCACATCCATGGTAGCGTATCGGGCCAAAAAACCTCTTGTAGCACCGGTTTCGGCCGAGACTTTGCTTGCACCCAAGGCATCGAGCACACCAGACTCGCGGCTCATATGCTCAAGCGTTACAAAAGTATAGAGCGATTCCTCAAGTAGTACTGGCTCCCCTAGCTCAACTGGCTCTTTGCTCTTGGCAGCATGAAGTGCCGGCAAAAAACCCTTATCGCGCTGCAACCGACCGAGATGCATCATCTGACCGAACGGATCTGTGTCGTAGCCGTGTTTCACAAGTATCAGAGCCTCGTCGTAGCTCTGAGCAGCCGCATCAAGATGCCCATGGTTGGCTTCATCTACTCCACGTTGGTGAATCTCCTCGATTTCCTCATCCGGTGTAAAGGTCGTGTAATTCATATTCAGCCGACTATAGAATTATTTCCGCAAATAGTCAATGGCTTATCTCCATTGCAAACAGGGGCGAATCTTGCTAACATGTCACCTGTCATTTCTTTTGTTTTGACCTACGTTTAAGCATTTCTGACGATTGTGCTTGAGCGTAGAAAGCTATTTATTCGTGAGGATCACAGCGCAGCTGTGCAAATGCACTGCTCGCGAGAACCGCAGCGAAAAATTGCTTTATCCGCCAAGAACACTGGTGGGCGGTGGCTCTGCCACCGGCAGATCAGTGTGGCACAACCGTCAGAAATGGGCCCGTGGTGTAGTTGGCCTAACACGCCTCCCTGTCACGGAGGAGATCGCCGGTTCGAATCCGGTCGGGCCCGCCATTTGGTAATGAACCACCCTCTATGGGTGGTTTTTCATTACCAACTGTCAGACGCCGTCCGGATGCGAACCGTAGGTTCGGCGAACGAGGAGCGGAGACCAGGAGTTAAGCTTGCTTAAGCTCTTGTCGAGCACCGCAGGAAGAAGGTCGCAGGCGAAGCCTAGACCGCCATCCGGTCGGTCATGAAGTACGAGCTTAGCGAGTGCGCACGGTCAGTCCCCCCTTCGCGAAGACTAGTTTGCTATCATTAGTGCCATGAAAACACTTATAACGGGAGTCTCTGGATCTGGTAAAACAACTATTGCTGCCGCACTAGTAGGTCGTGGCCACCACGCCCTTAATTTGGACAAGGTTAAGGGCCTGTGTGCTTGGATTGATTTGGCGACCGGCCAACCAGCGGGTGCTGATTTTAAGCGAGAGTCCGCGGACGACTGGAAAAATAAGTATGACTGGCTGTGGGACGAACAAGAATTAAAAAAACTGCTTAATAAACCGCTCGATACGTACTTTTGTGGAAGCTCTGGCAATCAGAAAAAGTTCTACACCTTATTCGACAAAGTATTCCTACTAGAAATGGACGAACCGCTCCTTAGGCACCGAGTATTTACTTGCGAGAGAGATCATGACTATGGAAGACGCCCTGGTGAAATAGAAGAGATCCTCGACTACTACCAACAAGAGCAAGATGACGCTAAGGCATCAGGGGCAATCGTTATTGATGCCCACCAGTCAGTTGATGAAATTATTAACTTAGTCTTATCTGAAACTGTTGCTAAGTAATAGCTCCGAAATCAACCCAGGCCAGCCTGCATAGACAAAATACCATTTTTATGGTATTTTTTGCTTTATGACGCATATTGATACCGTAACCAGTTTGGCTCCTGAGGAAATGGAACAAATAGCTGTTCTACTACCTCAGTTAATGCCTGATGCAGAATGCGATGTGGATGCTAATTTACAAACACTACTAGATAGTCCTACGTCTAGATTGCTTACTGCCCGCTTGCCTGACGATCAGATCGTCGGCTTTGCGGTAGGCAACCTCGTTCCTAAAATCGTAGGCACCGAGGGACGGATCAATGATGTTGTGGTAGATGAGGGCTATCGACGACAGGGTATCGGAAGAGCGCTATGTGAAAGAACAATAGAGGAACTTATAAGCGCCGGTGCTTACAAAGTTGAATGGCACTGTAAGCCAGAACTGATAGCTGCAAACGCTCTCTACCGATCTCTTGCCGGTCCTCCCACAGGCACAGGTACCTACAAGTTTTACGCCTAAGTAGTCTTGGGCAATTGCCACAATAAAATAGTTCCACACCTCCACCACCACGGCCCGCCAAGCATTGCTTTTTTTGCTGTTTTATGCTAATATATTAAATCTCGTTGAGGTGGATATCTCTGCGAGGCACCTTAAAAGCTCTCTGTTTTGCTTTGTGGGCTAAGAATACTTGAAACCTCGAGTATTGCTAGCCCACAAGGCACACGCCCATCCCCAATCTCCTAGGAGGAGAACGCCATGACCACCCTGACCATACTACTGCTGGTGATCGTCGTCATCGTCCTGTCCCTCATGCTCCGCAAGTCGGCGGCAGAGCGCAGGCGTTTGACCAAGTACAACAAGGCCCTCGGCAACCGCAACACCGAGCTGAACAAGCAACTCAGCAAGTCCGACGAGGAGCTCAAGGCCGAGATCCTGGAGCCGTTCCTGGACAACCAGCGCTCCGCCGTTGAGAGCCTGCGGCAGCAGCTCAGGAACGCCAACACCTACGCCTTCCGACTTCCGATCGGTACGAACACCCGCGTGGTGAACTCCCCCATCGTCGCCGTGTTCGAGGAGATCATCGTGTTCCCGCGCGGCGTCACGGAGACCGTCTGACCTGAACCGGTCAGTCAAAACAGAGAGCTGCCATCCAGGAGGGTGAGAAAAGACCTGAGGCTTTTATAGCCCTCGTCCAACCTCATCCTCCTGGCAGTTCCCCAAGAACATCAAAGCTGGTGTTTTTAGGGAGCTGATGATTGAGAGAAATAGTTCCCTGCCCGGAGTAGGCCCGGCGATTGGACATATTCATTAATATATGTCATTGTTTTAATATATGTCAGACATTACTCCTGAAATTTTAGATAGTAGATATGTGCCGACCCCGCAGAAAAAATATCACTGCGTTCCTGCAGCCATTCAAATGATAATGCGCAAAAATGGTTTAGTCGCTCCCTCTCAAGATGAGATTGGATTTAACTTGGGGGTGATCATTCCTCCTGATGCAGCGGAACAGTTTGATCCTGTTAGAGTCGGTGTCGAACCAGATGGATGCTATGGCACTCACCTAGAAAAGCCAGAATTTGACTTCAATGCTGTAGCAAATCGGCTTGGATGGGGTCTAGCAATGAAACATGTACCCGCAAATGAATTTGAATCGCCAGCAGATCTAGCTGAATACTTGTCTGACGCTGAAGAAGCCGATGACGATGTGGCAATTTGCTTCGACTTTTTAGCTATGTATGAGAACGGTAAAGGCGGGCATGTGAACCTGTTTGATAGGGTTACGCCAGATGGTATTCGAGTTATTGAGCCGATTCAAGTTGCTGGCCATGAGAATAATCTATGGCGCATCCATGATACTGGAGCATTACTAAAAGCCATGGAAGTTCACGTAGATTACTTAGGAGGTGTGTGGGAATTTGAGCTGACCCAAAACGAAGTTGCTCCTAACATCCAAGGCCATGGCCAACCAAACTCACCCTAAATAAGAACCATCAGGGATTGACTAACTAAACCAAAAGTAGCATAGTACTAATCCCAAGTTGTAGGATCCCCTTACGACTAGCACCTACAGGAGGCATCGTGCCCGCAACAAAAACCATAGCCGAGCTGGGCTACACCGAAGCGATCAAGCTGATGGCTCGGGGCCGAGTCGATTCCTTCGCGCTCTGGCGCCCGGAAGCGTTCGATCGCTTCCGTGAGGCCATCGTCGACGGCGAGCCCAGCCCCGAGTGGATGATGCGCTTCAACGCCGACCTCCACGAGGTGATCAGCCCCGAATTCACGGCCAGGTTCATCGCCAAGGACGAGCTGAGCTACCCCGAGCACATCGTGCAGGACGAGAGTGGGCCGGCAGTCGTCATCAGGCTGACGAATTCCCCCGGGGTCGCCGAGGTGTCTGGCCGCTTCATCGTGAGACCCAGGGCTGAGCAGGCCATCGAGATCATCAAGGAAGTTCCGTTCATCATGTGAGCAAGCCTTCGCGTGCTCAAGCCTCCAGGGTTAAGTAAGTCGAGATCGCCTCGACGAAGCAGGCCGCCGCCTCCCCTGGATAACAGATCTAAATTGCAGACGTAGCTACCGCTACAAACAGTTTGCAGTTTAGGTCTTTTTTAATTGATCCCGAAGCGTACCGAAACCGATGAAGCAACCTCGCGATACATAAACAGGACTCTTATCCTCTTTGCTATTATTAAGCTATGGCTACAGACTTCTTTAAAAAGCATCCTTGGGGAGTTGGTCAGATTGACTGGCACTTTTTAGTTATCTTTGATAAACAGCCTCAAATTAAAGAACTGGCCGAAGCCTATAAGCCTCTGCTGCAACACCCCGGCCTATACCCGCCTATCCCCGCTCAGTGGCTACACGCAACATTGTTAAGAGTTGGCTCAATAGAAATAATCTCTGAGGAGTCGATGGAAGAAGTTGCTCAATTGATCCAGAAAAGAAGCAGGGACTTAACCGTACCGGAACTTACGCTTGATTCGCCCTGGGTCTGGAGTGGCTCCGTCTGCTTGAGTGTTAACCCTGGTGAACCAATGAAGAATCTGTTTAAAATCATCGAGGCGGCCACAACAGAAGTGCTAAAAGACAAAGCGCCAACTCCAGAAAAGTTTGTTCCGCATGTCACCCTCGCCTATCCGCGCGATACTAATGACGATGAAGGGATCGAAAAACAGTTAAAGCAAGCTCAAGTCGATCCGATGAAGTTTGTACCCACTGAGCTTTGCTTAGTAAAACAACGTCAAACGCCGCCATACTATCAGTGGGAAGTGATAACGAGAATACCGCTTTCCTCATAGTTCTAGTTCTGTGGCCTTTTGATCAATCTATCCCAAAGCGCACCGAAGCCCGGCGATTTGTGCCGGTTCCGGCCCAGGCAACATCATGGCCAGCGGCGACATCGTGATAGCCAAGCCACCACTTTTCGATAAACTCACGCTTGCCCAGCCAGCCGCCATTTTGAGTAAAGATTCTTACTAGTGGAGCGCCCGCCGTAGCTGGAATCGCTAAGATTTCTTCGGCTTCGGTATCTGTTTTAACGTTACCAACACTTATGCGCAACCCGCCGCGATAGGCTGCGCCGTAACCAACGAAGCTACCCCGAAAACTACCGTCGCCGGAGAATGTTCTTATCGTAGAATCTGTTCGGCCACTTTTGCTAACTACAATTTCATCAACTCCGTCGGCATCAATGTCTCCGGAGGCTACATCTATTCCCCGGCTAAAGGTGCTAACAAAACCGCTAAAGGCTCGTATTAAAGTGCCGTCCGGCTCAAAAACTTTAACTGTTGGCGGACCTTCGCCGCCTCTGGTAACGATGATCTCATCGACTCCGTCATCGTCTACGTCGCCGGCTGTAACTCTAAGTTCGCCGTCAAAGCTGGTTGGCCAAGCGTAGAAACTACCAACCAACGCGCCATTTGGCTCAAATATCTTGATTAGCGGATGAGCTCCTTTGCCAAGCGCGGTAATAATCTCGTCGGTTCCATCGCCGTCGACATCACCAGTTGCCACGTCAAAACCACCTGTTAGATATTTGGCGTAGGCAAAGAAAGCCGCTCTCATAGTCTGATCTTGATCAAAAACCTTAACAATTGGCGGACCCTTGGCACCCGAGCCAGTCACAATCTGCGAGTCCACACCTTCGTCAATGTTACCCATGGCCACGTTGACGGCGCGGTTAACTCGGCCGTAAGGCATTAACTCGTTCTCGAGTTTTGGGTAGGCCTTTGGTGCCTTGATCTTGTTGGCTTTTTTGAGCGAAAAGTAAGGGTTAAGAATGGTGTCGTCTGGGGCAACAATCTCAAAGTGAAGATGAGGAACGGTATTCTCGGCGTTGCCTGAATCACCGATCCAGCCGATGTGCTGACCGCGCACAACCCGGTTGCCCGACATCATATCAACCGCGTAGGCATGCATACCGCCGCCCTTGCCGTTGTCGGTGCCGGGGACGTCGTTGTTAAGGTGTAAATAATTGTAGCTATAGCCATCGTCGTCAGTTATAAAAACTGCGTAGCCCCAAGAGGGCTGAGGATAAGCCACGTAACTAATTGTTCCGCTAGTTGCCGCTACTATTCTCTGACCTTTTCTGGCAATAATGTCTGTGGCCCGGTGCAAACCGTTGGAGCGCGGAGCGGTGTAGTCATTAGAGTAAGAGCTTGGCCCTAACACCGGAAAAGTTATGTTTCTGACCTTATTAATTGGCACGGCGTTAACGGGCTGAATGCTGTAGATGATCTGTCCAATTATCAACAAACTTATAAAACCGAGGCTAACTAAAACTGTGCGATTTGTAATCTTCATGAATGTGCTTATGTATTGTACCTTACCGTGCAAGCTTACGCCTGAGAGTTAGGAGGCAAACTCCTGGCGTCTTGGCTCCACTGCTTGCACGCAGAGGTCTCTAAACTCGGCAAACGTAGACTGGCAAAGCGGAAGCACCGGCTCGATTGATGCGTGATGATTAACCAACAAGTTGAGCACACCAAGCATGCAGGCGTTGGTGAAGTCAGAAGGCCCGTTTTTACAGATGTAGCGGGCAGCTTCGGGGTTAGTGATGTTGTCTTTAACCACCTGGCTGCCAACGCCGTTAATGCACACCCCGAGGTAATCGGACTCTGCGGCTGTTTGGCACTGCTCAAACGCTCCAGCGTAGTCGCTTGGATAGTGAGATAAATAGGCTGTGGGCGCATAAATATAGCAATCGGCTTTGTACTTCTCTGCTTGAGACTGGCAAAGTTTTATGTCCACCGAGTCGGCATTGGTGCTGTGCTGACCAGTATGACTAACGACGATGAAGCGCTCCATGAACACACCATTTGTACAAGATTTGCGCGCAAAGCTAGAAGTGTGTTTCTCGCACAACTCTAGCGATTTATTAAGATCTTTGTTGGTGTAATACATAACTCCGTGCCCGGTTCCGTGGTAGCACTGCCAGCTCTTAAAGCTGCCGGGTTTTTCTTTACCGCAAGTTGATATCAGTGATTCTTCGATGTTTGTAGAGGCTAAAAAGTGCGCTTCGATTACACCGTGTGTGTACCCGGAGTTGCATAGTCCGTCGGCAAAATTCACGGTTTTACTAAAGTCGCCGTATTTTTTGTAGGCTTCGTGCCCAAGATGATGCAGCAGCGGATGACACTCCCTAGCTATGGATTCATTGGACGCAACTTCCGAGCGCAAGTAATCAAAGGCGGCCGTGGGACTGCCCTCTTTAAGTAAACTTGTTAGCTTAGTTTTGACTTCTTGCTGCTTGGCGTTTGTAAGCGGCTCGGCAACTTTAACCGAGTTGGCATCTGAGCCCGAACGCGAAGCCACCAGATAAATACCGGCTAGCAACAAAAGCGATGCACAAATCGCTGCAACTAGAACTTTTTTGCTGGAACTTAGCACGGTGTTTTTAATCATTAATCTCAGTCGCTATCTTAGACTGAATTATACCACTAAGAAGGGTTCTAGGATTGAGCCCGGCGATTATGCTCATGCTTGCCTTTTAACAGTAGTCATGACATTATTGCGCGGACGCAAACTTTTGAACGTTTACATCCGATGGGCGCTGGGGTTCCACCTCGCGCGTCTTTGCTCATCGAACATCCAACGAAATTCCCAACCCCGAAACCCCGACCTAGGAGGTCGCAATGTCACCCAGAACGCGTTTCCGCGTCTATGTGCTGATCGGCAGCAAGTCCGACGAGAAGTACCTCAAGGAGTCGAAGCTGATCCAGTATCTCAGGCAGGAAGGCATCGAGGTCATCGGCAAGGCCATCTCGGCCCACCGCAACCTGTTCGAGCTGATCGCCTTCGTGCGCAACAACGCAGTCGAAGGCACTGTCTTCATCTGCGGTGCCGGCTGGGCAGCTGCCCTCCCCGGAACCGTCAAGGCCATCCTGCTCGGTACGGAGGGCGTGGGTGCCGTTCCGGTGCTCGGCGTTGCTCTGCCCTCCGAGGAGTATCCGCACGCTTCGGACGCCAAGGTCTCGATCGAACGGCTGCCCCCGGGCGTCCCAGTCGAGTACATGGGCATCGGACCAGAAGGGTTCGACGCTGCCGGCAAGCGAGCCGCTGAGCTCATCAACCAGCACAACCATGCGGTGTTCGCGGACATCAGCGCCGAACTCGCAGAGAAGCTCAGCAAGAAGCCACCCGAGGATCTCGACTTCGACGACCTCGCCTACGCAGCCTGAGGAGGCTCATCATCATGTCAACCTACACCCAACCCGGAACCTTGCTCACGAGCGGCAAGGTTCGAGAGATCTACGAAACCGAAGACCCCGAGGTTCGCCTGATGGTCGCCTCGAACCGTCTCAGCGGTTTCGACGTCGTCATGGACCAGGAAGTGCCAGGCAAGGGCAAGGTTCTGACCGACCTGACGGAGTTCTGGCTCACCGAAAGCCCGATCTCCTTCATGCCCAGCCACTACGACTCGAGGCCGCTACTGAACACGGTCTCGCCCGGCTGGGTTGAAGCCATCCCAGAAGCTGCTGATGCCGGCATGTACGTTCACCGAGCGGACATCCTCCCGATCGAGTTCATCGTGAGGGGCTACATCATCGGCTCGGGCTGGAAGGACTACCAGAAGACCGGCGCCGTCTGCGGCATCGAGCTTCCGGCAGGACTCCAGCTGGCAGAACAGCTGCCGGAGGTGATCTTCACCCCGTCGACCAAGGCGGAGATCGGCCAGCACGACGAGAACATCACTTCGGAGCAGGCGGCCGAAATCGTGGCAGCGCAAGGGTTCGATCCCAGGCTCTATCACGAGGCGGCCGCGGCCAGCATCGAGCTCTACCGGCTCGGAGCTGAGTACGCCCGCGAATGCGGCATCATCATCGCCGACACCAAGTTCGAATTCGGTGTCGCCGACGGTGAGCTGCTGCTCTGCGATGAGGTGCTCACACCGGACTCGTCACGGTTCTGGGAAGCTGCCCTGTGGACACCGGGTGTGAACCCACCGTCCTTCGACAAGCAGCCGATCCGGGACTACCTCGAGCAGCTCGTCGCCAAGGGTGAATGGAACAAGGAGCCCCCGGCTCCTCCTCTGCCCCAGTGGCTCATCGATCAGACGAGCGAGCGCTACGTCGAGATCGGCACGAGGTTGATGGCCTGAGATCCAGCGCAACAGGGACCTTCGTTGGACAAGAACACGTTCAATTTCCAGGAGAGGTTCGATCATCCCGATCGATTTAAACCCCTAACTCTCCTGGCAGTCCCCAAGTTTATTACTCGTTAGTAAATTTAGGGATTAAAGGATTGAGCCGGCTTGGTATTCGCGCGCTTCTGGATATTTATTTGCGAGTTCTTCAACACCAGCAACAAAAGCAACCACTTGAGCACCAGCAGTGCCTGCTAACTCAACTGGCGCACCAAGGGTTTCTTCAATTTCCGTAGCACCTAGTGGGAATCTCGAATCCTGAGCTAGTCGATTGTACAGATCGTTTTCTTTGAGGCCTTTCTCGCGCATGTCTTTAGCTACTTGAACTGCGTGCTCTTTAATCACGTCGTGGGCAGCTTCTCTGCTCATTCCTCGGCTGGCCACCTCTACTAGTAGCTTTGTGGTCGCCAAAAATGGTGCATAGCGCTCGAGTTCTTTCTCGATCACAACAGGGTAATGTCCAAATTCGTTCAGCACAGTTAAGTAGGTTTGGTGCAAGCCGTCGATGGCAAAAAAAGCGTTGGGCAAAGCCACCCGGCGCACTACCGAACAACTCACATCACCCTCGTTCCACTGATCACCGGCTAGTTCTTTGACCATGGTTTCGTAACCGCTAAGTACGTGCCTAAAGCCGTTGATGCGCTCACTGCTACGAGTATTCATCTTGTGTGGCATGGCCGATGATCCAACCTGGCCTTCTTTAAAGCCCTCGGTTACAAGTTCGTGCCCGGCCATCAAACGAATGTTGTTCGCTAGGTTTGAGGGCCCGGCTGACATCTGATATAGAGCGCTGACTACTTTATAGTCCATTGACCGTGGATAAACCTGACCAACGCTGGTAAACCCGCTCTCGAAACCAAGATGCTCGGCTACCCGTCGCTCCAGTTGTTGAACTTTTTCTTCATCACCATCAGCCAGATCGAGCATGTCTTGCTGTGTGCCCATTGGACCTTTTATTCCTCTGAGTGGATAGCTTTCGATAATATCATCGAGGTTCTTAAGCGCCCAACCACTTTCCTCGCCAATATTGGCAAACCTTTTACCAAGCGTGGTTACCTGTGCGGCCACGTTATGCGAGCGCCCGGTAATTGGCTGCTTAGTGTGCTCGAGGGCCAGCCTAGCCACCTGTATTAAAGCAGCGATGCCCATGGTTCTGGTTAGCTCCAGACTGCGCCGTACCTGCATTTGCTCAACATTTTCGGTTAGGTCGCGCGATGTCATTCCGAGGTGAATCAAGCCGTGTCCACCGGCTAGTTCATCGAATTCCTCGATTTTAGCCTTTACGTCGTGGCGAGATTTTCGTTCGCGTTCGGCAATTGATTCAAGGTCGACATCTTCTAGAACACTCAGATAATCTTCGCGCTGATCCATAACAGTTCCATCCTCATTGCGCGCAATATTGAAGCCTAGTTCGTCCTGCGCCTCAAGAACCGCCAGCCACAACTCGCGTTCCATAATAGTTTTTTGCTCCGGACTCCAAATTCCCACCATTTCATCTGTTGCATAACGATCTGCTAATACATCTGGATACTCAATTCCTGCCATACTTTGGGGCCCCTCGCTTTTAGTTGTTAAGTATTATCGGCTCGACCTAGTTTGCATGCAAGCATAAGCGCTCGTTTCGGCAAATCTAGACAAATAAAAAAGAGCCCCGAAGGGCTCTTTTTAGGTTTTGGCTAGTAATTACTTACCAGCTGCCACCACCACCGCCGCCGCGGTTAAAACCACCACGGTCACCGCCGCGGTCAGTTTTTGGGCGAGCGATGTTGACGGCGATTGGACGTCCGTCAACTTCGGTCTTATCGAGAGCCTTGATTGCAGCATCAGCTTCCTCTTGGCTAGACAGCTCTACAAAACCAAAACCGCGAGAACGATTTGTTTCGCGATCCATGATGATCTTAGCTGACTCGACAGTACCGTGATCGGCAAAAAGCTGTGAAAGCTCTTCGTCGGTCATTGAGTAGGGTAAACTCCCTACGAATAACTTAACTGCCATGTTCTTATTCCTTTTTCTAACTTGATACAGGCCGACCTCTTCTCTCGCTCTTGAACCGTACTAGCCGGCCTGATCTCTCAAGAATACCTGTTGGTGCGAGTTTAACACGCAACACCTTAGGAGTAAATGAGAAAGACTGCCCTAACAGATTGATTATTGCACTCAATTATGGTTTAATTACCTAGATTTTGAGGTTTCGGCCTTAAGGTACTTTGAAAAGTTGGATGATCACAGCCTGATAAAACAGGTTTAAATCGCGATAGCTCTGCTCGCTTCATGCGCTGCGTGAGACGAACGGAGCTATCGTAAAGAGGAATGCACCCGCATCCCCGCTCCCGTTAGGTACCAGGAGGTATCATCATGAGTTCACCAGTACTCGCACCCCGCAAGCCCGAAGAGTCCATCCAGTCACACGTCGCCGACAACATCCAGCGCATCTGGGAGAACTGGGGTGACTACCAGATCAGCACAGCAGACCGAGCAGTGCAGCGAGAAGTCGCACAGGCCCGCGAGCTGATCGAGGCTGGCACCGACGGGCGTAAACTTAATGCATGACCGCGTATGACCCAGTTGTAACCAAGTCCGTGCTCGATAATTCACTCGATGAGCTTAGGGCAACCATAATCGAACTTGCGACCCTGATGGACAGACGATTTGAGCAAGCAGAACA
>JBGSXW010000002.1:300000-419022 GCA_041751215.1 Saccharimonadales bacterium (SeqCode)
ATGTTGGCAGCCGAAAGCGCAGCATCGACATCGGCTTTGTCTAGTGCAAGTCCACCAGCCAGGGAGCTTCGAAGTTTCTTTCGACGCTCACCAAACCCAGCCTTAACTAACCGAAAAAATTTGGGCTCATTAACAGCTAAAATCGGTTGCTCAAACCGAGTAATCCTAACGATTTGTGAATCAACCTGAGGCGGCGGAGTAAACAAGCTTCTATCAATGATGTCTAGAGCTTCGGCCTTAGCGTAAAACTGCACACTAACAGATAGTATAGACATCGAACCAGCCTCGGCTGTAATGCGCTCGGCCACCTCTTTTTGAACCAACAACACCGCTACTGCTGGCGGGTTAGAGCTGGTCATCAGCTGGCGCACCAGTTTGCCAGTTAAATAATAAGGAATGTTTGCTACGACTTTGTATCCAGCCGGCAATTTCGTTAAATCAAAGTCTAGAATACTGGCGTGTTCAAGTTCAACATTAGTGTCAATAAATCGCTGTTTTAACCTAGCTATTAAGTCATCGTCAAGCTCCACCGCCACAACTTTTTTAGCACTACTGGCTAAATAATCAGTCAACGAACCAAGACCCGGACCAACCTCTAAAACAGTGTCCGAGCTTGATAGGTCGGCAGCGGCTGCAATAGCTTCTAGGCTGGCCGTATCGTTGAGCCAGTGCTGGCCGAGACGCTTTTTAGGTTCCGACATCAATTAGCTTTAGAGTAGCCCTAAGTTGGCCGAACAGGCTGGCCATTGGCCCCAGCCACTGCCGCGTTGTAAGTTTTGTGCAGCAATATCTTGAATCGGAGCTGGAGCCAGATCTGGGCGAACCCCGACGTAGTCAGGAGGAGCCACGGCATCCCAAGTGCTCGGTAAAAATTGGTAGGCGCCGTAATAGCCGTTACCAGAGTTGCGAGTGTAGTCTCCGCCAGCTTCACAGGCCCTGAGCTGCGCCCATACACCAGTGGCAACATCAGAAGAATCAACTTGTGTGCCAACTCGCACAATTTGCTTTACCGGCTGTTGCAACACTACTCTTTGGAGACTGTACTTTTTAGGAGGATTGGTTGTGCTATCGATTTGATAAAGAACCACTCGCCTTCCAGGCTGACCAACTTGCTCGATAACCTGCTTGCCCAAAGGCATATTAGAATCTCGAATCGTTTCGACCGGAGCCGGAATAAGTTCGGTTCTCGAAACTACACTCACCCCTGCTCGGTTAACGGCTAGCACCATTCCCTCATCGATTGGTGCAGCTTGACCTGGCTGAACCTGATCCTGGCCATTCAAATTTATGGCCTGATCAGCTAAAAATTCCCCAACCGTGCTAGCTGCGGTTCTTAGCTTTATAACTTCGCCGTAGAGCACAAAAGTGACCGGAACCGATCGCTTAATCGTAACTTTCTGTCCAAGCGTACCGGCCTCGAGAATATCTTGGTCGATACGTTCAACCACAAAGCGGTCTTCGTCGTATACTTCTACCCCCGCCGACTTAGCAATCAGCCTTGGGCTATCGTGAGGACTCATTACGTTATAGGTCTGTGCGCCGTCCACCACTGTAACTGGCCGGGCGCGGTAAATGTTGATGTTAAAAACGTTGGTCTCAATTTTAGTATCAAGCGATGGCTCAATAGCATCATAATTACTTACCCTGACCTGAGCTCGGTCTAAGACTTCTTTGACCGTTGTGAGCTCGGTACTGACTGTAATTTCTTGTCCGTCTGCGTGGATTACTACCACCCTGTTATCGGTGTTTTGGGGCTCTTCTGAACTGGCACCAACAGCAACGCCGATCGCTGTTAAAGCGCCGACCATTCCCCAAACTAACATTAGTCTAAGCTTAGCTAATCTTGACATCTAGCGACTACAACTACCCCTCAATTACGTATTCGTCTCTCGTTTGCTTTGTCTAAATTATCGTCTCTTACAAACGTGCTTATTGTAGCATGCTTAAAGCATTTTTCTTGAGCTAGCTCAGGTTTTTTTTGATTTCTCATAAATCGTAATCGCTCGCTGGGTCAGTGGGCCAATTTGCGGAGGTAAAGCACTCAAACTAAACCACTGGGCCGATCTAAGTTCGAGCCAGTGCTTTGTAAACGATTTGCTAGGTAGTTCTGCCACAAAGAACTCAGCCGCATAAGTGTACCCGTCTTTCTCAACCGCCTGCTTAAACAGCGGTTTGAGCTTAGAAGCCGATACTGTTATGCCTAGCTCCTCCGCTATTTCTCGAGCGGCAGCTTCTTTTGCGTCTTCGCTTTTCTTGATGCCTCCGCCTGGCATATTCCAGACCCTCTGCTTATCAAGCCGAGGTTCAACTAGCAAAACTTCGTCCTTATGAACCAGCAAAATACGCGAGCGCCGAGTATTATTGAGCGCAAACCTTACAAATGGCTTTATCAGGTAGTGAACTGTCCGGTTCATCTTAACTTGATCCGAGTTTTTCTAGTGGCGCAAAGGCAGTGTTGAGTTTTTTCTCACCGCGCGAGGCAAACTTAATCGTCGCCACTTCACCTTCAAGTGCAACAATAGTGCCGGTTCCGAATATTTTATGTCCGACCCTCTCTCCTACCGCGAAGTCAACACTCGGCCGCGTTGGTTGTGAAAAACCAGTGCTAAAACTTGGCGTATAGCTCGGAACTTGCGAACCAACCACTAGGTCGCCAAGTTCGGCAATAAAGCGCGAGGGCGGATTGTGTTGCACGCTACCAAACACTAGACGGCGCGAAGCATGCATTAGATACAGTTCCTCACGAGCCCTAGTCATGCCGACGTAACAAAGTCGCCGCTCTTCCTCTAGTTCTTGCTGATCAAATAAGGCCCGTGAATGAGGAAATAGAGATTCTTCCAGCCCTACCATGAACACAACCGAGAACTCCAAGCCCTTAGCTGCATGAAGTGTCATTAGTGTCACCGAGTTGGAGTTGTTATCGTAACCATCAAGATCAGAAACTAAGGCAACCTCTTCTAAGAAAGTTGCCAGATCGAGCTGCTCAAAACCTTTTGCAACCGAGACTAGCTCCTTGACGTTTTCGAACCGCTCTTCACCGCCGATGGTGCTGTCTTTGAGGTGTTGCTCAAATCCGGTTCGGGCAATCACGGCCTCAATTAGTTCGGCTACGCTGGCTTCCTTAGCGTAATCCCGAAGTCGCTCTGTCATTTCGCCGAAGCTATGAAGTGCTTTTTTAGCCCTCGGCGTCAAATTATTGATCGACTCAACTCGTTCTAGGGCCGCACTGACCGATAGGTTATTTATGCGCGCCCACTCAGTAAAATTGGCAATCGATTTAGAGCCAAGCCCCCGACCGGGCGTGTTTACAATCCGCGCAAAACTCGTGGCATCGCTCGGCTGATAAATAAAGCGTAAGTAGGCTACCAGGTCTTTAATCTCGGCGCGCTCATAAAACCGAACGCCACCAATGATTCGATAAGGCACACTGTAGCGCACAAAGGCTTCCTCGAGACTACGAGATTGAGCGTTGGTTCGGTAAAGAACTGCAAAATCTGACCACTTTCGTTTTCCTGGAACAGCCTCTTTAATTCGCCTAACGACGGCTTCGGCTTCGGCCACCTCGTCAATAACTTGCTCTAGCTCAACCGGAGCGCCTTCGGATCGCTCGGTCCACAGCTTTTTGTCAGTTCGTTGTTGGTTTTTATTGATGATGGTCTGAGCAGCCTCAAGGATCGGTTTAGTAGAGCGATAGTTACGCTCTAACTTAACGACTTTGGCGCCCGGGTAGTCCTTTTCAAAATTTAGAATGTTACGAAAATCCGCCCCGCGCCATGAATAGATTGACTGCCAGTCATCACCAACCACACAAATATTGCGATTGGTGCTAGTTAGCAGCTTGATCAGCTTGTACTGCGCGGTGTTGGTGTCTTGATACTCATCGATCATTACGAATTTAAACTGGCGACGCCACCGCTCTCGCACTTCCTCATTCTTGGCTAAAAGTCGAACTGTTTTCCCGATAAGATCGTCAAAATCGAGCGCTTTGGCTTCTTTAAGAACCTTCTCGTATTCTGGCCAGACCTGGGCAGCAGTGCGCTGAACTGGAGTTTTAGCTAAACCTTGGTAGGTACTGTGAGTCATGAGCTCATTTTTTGCGCTCGATATGATGTAGGAGATGGTTTTAGGAGTAGTTTCTTTAGTATCTACTCGTAGACGCTTCATCGCCTCCCTAACCGCACCGGTACGATCTTGCTCATCGAAGATTACAAAGTCTCTTGGTATGCCGATGTGCTCGCCAGATTGTCTAAGCAACCGCACGCAAATACCATGAAAAGTTCCCATCCACGGCATAAACGAACGGTCATGTGCTTGACGACCCAATAACTTCGCTACACGCTCGCGCATTTCACCAGCCGCCTTGTTGGTAAAGGTTACCGCTAGTATTTCTTCAGGTTGAACACCGTGCTGACTAATTAGATTCGCAATTCTATAAGTTAGGGTTTTGGTTTTTCCGCTCCCGGCTCCGGCCAATATCAGCAGAGGGCCCTCAACAGTTTCGGCTGCAATGCGCTGCTCCGAATTTAAATCGTCTAAAATACTCGCCATTAGTATTACCAGTTTAACAGGCGCTGCTAAGCTTTTTGCTAATTCTCATCAATTACTAAAGGCTCATAAGATTAAGTCAGATCTAAATCAGATCAAAGGGCAGATTAAACCCGGGGTCAAGCAATTCTGCGTCAATAGCAACGACCGCTAGAACTGCTCCTAAGATAATGAGTATTAAAGCCGTAACGGCCGGGCTCATAGCTTTTTGTCGGTGGTGCCCAGCCTTGATTGGCAAGTGATACTGCTTGGTGTCGTAAATTTTAGTTTGCTCGACGGCTTCCGCTTTAGATTTGGCTGCTGCATCAGTTGCCACTTTTGTCTTAAGGTCTCCGGTGACGGCATCGAGTTTTCGTGAGGTCTCGTTTGAATCAGCAGGCTTGGCTTCTGCCTCTTTTGCGGAGTCAGTTTCTTGGGCTTCAGTTGACGAGTCCGCAGTTGCGGCGGCTGGAGCAGGCTCTTTATCTTCTTTTTTATCGTCCTCTGGTTGAACCGAAGCCTCAACCTCTGGTTTTTTATTAACCGTAACAGTTACTGCTTCTTCGTCCTTGACTTCATTGTCTGAAGGCGGATCGCTAGGCTCTGGCTCCGAAGCTTCGGCTGCTTTTGATTGTTCTTCGGTCTGCGGTTTAACTCCGCTGTTTATCGGTTCGATGGTTTTAGCGCTGCGTTTAACCATTATGGTTTCGCCCTTGTCTTCTTCTGCGTCCTCAGACTTTACTTCTGGCGCCGAAAGATTCGGTCGCTGCTTGATGGTTGGAGATTTATCTTCGCTAGCTGTTTTATTAACTTTGACCGTTACCGACTCGGATTCGTCGCTAGTTTCGTTATCTGTTGTCGTTTTGGCGCTTTTGGGCGGTTTTGGGGCATCGGCTTTAACATCTTTTTTAGAAGATTTCGGTTTAGCAGGGGCGTTTTCTGTGGCGTCAACATCGGCTTTGGCGTCTCGTTCGGTTTTTTGTCGTTTGAGCGTAGCTTGAATCTGGGCCTCGATTTCCGCCTCTAGATCAGCTGTGCCCATAGATTCATCGGCTTCGATTACAATCGGATCGCTTTTGCTGTTTTCTTCTGTGTCATCTTTAGCCATTACTATTCCCCCCTGTTAAACGATAGGCCGCTTCAACAATGGCCGAGAAGTGATGATAATTTAAGCTTGCTCCGCCGACCAATAAGCCGTCGATGCCCTCAATATCAAGGTAGCTACGAGCTACTTCTGGATTGGTACTGCCGCCGTAAAGAATTCGAACCTTAGCTGCCGCGCGCTCACCAAACATGTGAGTAAGGTTTCGTCTTATGACCGCTGCTGCCTCGGCAATTTGATCTGGCTTGGCAATAACGTGATCTTTGTAGTTGTGTCCGTCACTGAGAGCCCAAGTTGGCTCATACGCAATTACAATATCTTTGAGATCGCTTGCGACTACGCTACTAAGCCCGGCGTGCAGTTGATCATGTAAAACTTGCTTAGTCTCTTTGGCTAAGCGCTCGCTTTTAGTCTCGCCGACACACAAAATTGGACTTAGATCATTGCGTAAACAGGCCGCGACTTTCTTTGCGATCTCTTTGTCAGTTTCATGAAAATTGTGTCGACGCTCAGAGTGACCAATCAGCACATAGTGAACGAGGTCTCGAAGCATGGTGGCCGAAACTTCACCTGTAAATGCACCCTCGTCTTCGTAAAAAGCATTCTGTGCGCCAAGGCGGAACTTTCGACGATCTATCTGCATCGACAGGGGTTGCAGGGTGAGCATGCTTGGGAATAAAACAACTTCAACGTCTCGGTATATCTTGATTCGTTCCTGAAGTCGGTGCACTAGCATAGAGGCCTGAGATGTATTCAGGTGCATTTTCCAGTTACCAGCTATAAGTATTCGCCGCTTCATTCTTTACCGCTTATGGTTTAAATGATAACCCTTTTGGGGCTGTTTATCCAGTAAGGCTTCTACACCGGGTAAAGATTTACCGGACAAAAGCTCCAGCGCGGCACCGCCACCAGTTGAGACATGCATAAATTTAGGCACCAGTCCTAGCTCGTCGATAAACCCGGCCGTATCTCCGCCGCCAACAATGCTATCGTCGTGCTCGGAAGCCATTTGTTTGGCTACTTGCTCGCTTGACCAGCGAAATTCCGGTAACTCGAGCATGCCTAGCGGTCCATTCCAGATGACAGTTCCAGCCTCTTTGATGGCATGCAACACTGCTTTAAGCGACTCGGGGCCGTAATCTAAAATCATATCGTCGTGTCTAATGTCTTTTAGCTGTATGTTTCGGCGCTTTTCGTCTTCGTCTACCTCATGCGCCACTCCCACGTCTTTGTCGGGCAGGATCAACCTAGTGCCTTTGTCCTGGCACTCTTTGACAATACGTTTAGCGTGCTTGAGCTCGTTTTTATCGAAAATACTCTTACCAATCTTGTGGTCCATGGCTGCCAAAATTGTGTTAGCCATTGCGCCCCCGACTGCGATGATGTCGGCAATATCAATGAATCTGTCGAGCAAATCAACCTTGGTCTCGAGCTTAACGCCGCCAACAATCGTTAGTAACGGCCGTCTTGGATGTTTGATGGCGCGGCTGAGAGTGCCAACTTCTTTTTCGAGCAACAATCCGGCAACGGCCGGAATATGCTTAGGGATTCCAGCTGTTGAGGCGTGCGCCCGGTGCACAACACCAAAGCCATCTTGTACAAAAACTTCGGCTAACGAGGCTAAGGCTTTGGCATATTTATCGCTGTTAGCCTCCTCCTCATGATGAAAACGCAGGTTCTCGAGCATGGCAATCTGTCCGTGTTTGAGTGGCTTTAGGGCGCGGTGAATTCCGTCCATGGTTAGGGCGCCAACAAATTCGACATCTGTTTTTAGCAGTTGGCTCAGGCTCTGTGCAATTGGCTTTAGGCTTAGGGATTTTTCGACTTTTCCATCGGGACGACCAGCGTGCGAAATGATAATAATTCGACAGTTTTGATCTAGCAGACTGTTTATCGTTGGCAGAGATTGCTTGATGCGATAATCATCAACAACCTCGCCGTCTTCGAGCGGCACATTGTAGTCGGTGCGCAGTAGTACCGTTTTATCCTTAAGATCGATGTTTTTAATAGATTTCTTAGGAAACATCTGTCATCTACTCTAGCTTTCTGACTTTTATGGTATCCATTCCTTCAAATTGCTCGGGGTGCATGTCGATTGCGGTAACAATTACGTCTTTGCTCTTAAACACCGCGTGCGAGCGCAGCCAGTCGGTTAGTCGCTGAGCCGAGGCTTCGTTTTCTGGGCGTATAAACCCTTTGGTTCCGTAAACTATGGCTAATTGTTGAGCCGTCATGGCATGAGAAGTTACAGCGATAATCGGTACGTTCGGACGATGCATGGCAACGCTTTTTGTGGTTCTCCCACTCCTGGTAATCGTAACGATGGCTTTAGCGCCCAGTCGCCCAGCCAAAGTTATGACGCTAGAGGAAATCGCGGCCTGAACCGAAGGTGTAGCTTGATTGAAAAAGACTGGCTTGAGCGGTGAGTTTTCCTGGGTGTAGAGAATGATTCGCTTCATAACCTCAACTGCCTCTAGCGGATGTTTGCCGCTGGCGGTCTCATCGCTGAGCATTACTGTGTCGGCGCCAACAATCACCGCCGTGGCGACGTCTGATACTTCGGCACGCGTGGGCTCGAGCTCATCGGTCATAGAAGCCAACATCTGTGTAGCGACGATGCTGATCTTTCCTTTTTCTAGACATTTACCAATAATGGCTCGCTGCAGCACCGGAACGGCCTCTGTTAGGGTTTCTTGAGCTAAATCGCCACGAGCAATCATTACGGCATCGCTCTCATCAATAATTTCGTCTAGGTGCTCGGTTGCCGCCTTGGTCTCAATTTTTGCGATCACTAAAGACTTGGACCCATAAAGTGATAGCAGGCGTTTAAGTTTTTTGACATCCTCGCCGGTTTGCACAAACGACAATGCCACGTAGTCAACATTATGCTCGGCGCCAAAAACTATATCTTCGCGGTCTTTCTTGGTAATAATATCGCCGCCTAGATCGGTGTCGGGAAGATTGATGCCCTTACGACGAGTCAGCACACCGTCGTTATTGGCCTTGATATGAACTTTGCCGTCTTGCACACTAGTGACTTCGGTTTTTAGTCGGCCATCGGAAATCAACAACCGCTCCCCGCGTTTAACCTTTTTACTGAGGTCGTACTGCGTAGGAATCAGTCCAGTCGTTTGATAGTCAGTCTTATACTTAAGAACTAATTCTTGACCTTTTTTAACCGGAATAATGTCGTCAAAATCACCAAGTCGCATTTTTGGACCCTGAAGATCCTGAATAATTGCCACCGGCTTATCTAACTCAACACTAGCTTGTCGAATCTTCTTAATGCGATCAAGATGCTCCTCAAAGTTGCCGTGCGAGAAGTTAAGTCTAAAGCCATTAACTCCAGCTTTTAACAGATCTCGAATCATCTCGAATTCACTCGTCGAGGGCCCGAGCGTAGCAATCATTTTTGTCCGCTTAAAGTTTTTGAGCGGAATCTTTGGTGGCTGATCTGTCTGTACCATTACTAACAGTGTAGCAAAGCACAAACGCTTTGGCACCGTCATTCCTGGGCGCAAGACTCAGTGAAATCATAGTTCGCTTCATGGTCCGAGGAACAACGCCACCGCGTTACAGTTGAATGTTTTTAGTTTTAATGATGTAATACGCACATTCCGTGTTCCTTTACAACTATTCCGAAAGCAGGTGCAATATGAAGTACCAATCTTTGACTCTCTACCGATTCATCCAGTTCATCAGCCGGTGTTACTGCTACCTGACTTACGAATGCCACCTGATCGGCTCGGCGAATCTGCCCTCAGACAGGCCCTTCGTGCTGGCGTCGAACCACCGCGACAACCGTGACACCTGGGTGCTCGGAGCTCTGCCGCTGCGACCGATGTGGTATCTCGCAAAGCACCAGCTCTGGACCAAGGAGTTTCTGTGGGCCGGCTACTGGTTCTTCAACTTCATGGGGACGCTGCGTGTCGAACGTGGCAATGTCACCCAAGAGCTGTACGACCAGTGCAAGACCATCCTGCAGTGGCAGCGACAGCCGGTGGCGCTTTACCCAGAGGGTCGTCGCCGCACAGGGCAAATGATCGAAAGCATCAAGCCTGGCGCAGTCCGCATCGCGCTCGATAGCAACGTGCCACTGATCCCGATGGCTATCCACGGCACCGAAAAGGTCTTGCGCTCCAAAAAGTTCAGGACTCCGCTCGTCGTCGTGATTGGCCGTCCAGTCAAGCTAGACGAAGATGCGACCGAAGAAGAAAACGTCGAGAGGCTGCGCCTAGCCATGCAGGAGGTGTTAGACCAAGCAATCGATGCGTCACAGGCGGTCAAGCTCGCTCGCAGCCACTAGCCGGCATCGGAATTAGGGAACGCGGACCAGGGGTCTGACTCTTACACTTATCGTGTAGTTTCAGGCCCCTTTTCCTTGTCTACAGTTTCGTCCTGGCGCCTGCCCGCCGCAGCGAATGCGGAGGCTGGGGACTCGTCAGAAGAATTACACAATTCCTGACTGTAGAGGGCCGAGCGGAGAGATGATTATTGATCTGTTAAGAAGCGTTGGCTTCTTGATCTACATCTCTCACGCCGGCCGCAAGGTGGTGGATCAGGGCGTCAAGGCCTCGATCATCTCGCATTCACGAGCGTCTTGCAAAGCATCACGCTCGGCATCGATGGTCTTGAGCTCCGGAACCCGCGTGAACATGATGTTCGTGATCTGGCAGGCTAGGAAATAGCCGAGGAACTCCCTCCACGTGTCGTCGCCGTCGAGCTGTTCGATGACGTCCAAGCCTTTGAACTCCATCGGCCCGTCGGTGGTGCAGACGACGTAGAAGAGGAGCTGGACGAGCTCCGGATCGTTGAAGCGCTCCTTCATGACGTGATTGACCATGCGAACTGCACCGTAGCTGAAAACCATGTGCGTGCACACGTCCCAGTCCCCAGGTCCGACCTTGCCGGTGCCGTGGCAGAGGAAGCAGTTATCCTGCTCCATTTTTCCGCTGGCTCGGTACATCGCTGCCATCTCCCAGATGAACCGATCGAATGTGCTAGCCGAAATCTCCGTGGTCATGATGACCTCCCTTTGGTTGTGAACGGAACTCGGATCGGCAGTATTATAACATGGTTTTGTCCTCTTGTCACTAGAGTCTTTATGCGCTTTACCTTAAGGCCCTCATCTGTTAAACTCACTTCGCTGGCCCCTTCGTCTAATGGTTAGGACACCAGGTTTTCATCCTGGCAATAGGAGTTCGATTCTCCTAGGGGTCACCAACAAAAAGCCTCGCCCTTGTGGTGAGGCTTTTTGTTGGTAGCTTTATGCGAATCGAACTTCGTAGCGCGTAGCGCGGAGTTCGCTATTCAAGCGAGCCCGCAGATGCTCGCATCGAGGACGAGCGAAGAATATATCATATATTCTCCTATTCCCTGTTGTGGATACGGCTATTCCGCCTTAGTTATGCGAACGCCAACAACCTTCCACTCATCAAAAGGCAGATTGCCCGAACCGATACCATCCTTATGAGCTACGACAACCTCTACATTCATCGCATCACCTTGAAAGGTGCTTTTGTAGACAATCGTGTGTGGGCCCCCACCTGGTGTAAATTCGAATTTAGCCAAACCGGTGCCTGGGTCGACGTTTTGCCAAAGTTCTTCTCTGCCAGAAAACGCCTGAGAGCGTAGAGTGGGGCTAATCGTAAAGTGTGTTATGCCAGCAGCTTCGTCGTATTGCTCATTCTTGGCATAATTCACAAACTCATCGGCCTTTTTGCGAGCCGCACACTCATCGTCTTTATCACCGGATGTTACAGCGCAAGATGATGAAACGCCCTTATCACCTTTTAGGAAGAAGGCATATGCCCCGTAGGCCAAGCCTGCAAATACAACCAAGCCTGCAATTAAAAGAATCAGTTTCTTTGGTGCTTTTGATGGCCTGGGAGTTGCTGTCGGTTGAGGTGCAACCGGTGCAACAACTTCTGCGGGTGCGCTGTTACTTTGATTTGTCACACTAGGAGTACTTACGTCTTTGGTTTGATCTTCTGGTTTTGTATTCATTCTTCGATTATAGGCGGTCCGCTGGGATTATCACAAGCACTACATGCTCCATTCGTAGAAAAAACACTGGAAAGCAATCACATGGAATCCCCATTGGACTTTTTTAATGTTATGTGCTATAATAGCCCCCGTTACTTCAACATGAGGTAGCTCAGCCGATAGGCTGATTCTTCGAGAGAAGGGAACTTTTCCATGCCTAAGGTCTTCCTCCAAGGGGACGCCATCTGGGCCGTGCCGCCGTCGCGCGACATACTCACCGACCAACAGCAATTCACCTACGAGCTGGCCCAAGAGCTCCAGAGCATCTGCGCCTCGGCCATGACGAGATCGGGCTTCGATACCCGAGGGAACCAGGTCGTCGTGCGCTGCCTGGCACCTCTGCCGCTCGTGATCAACGGGGACAACCTCGAGATCACGTTCGCACCGAACTTCACGCCCGAGCGGCAGGCTCAGGAAGAAGCGATCCGGGATCACCTGATCGATCTGGTTACGGAGTTCACGGGGGACTGGGTCATTTCCACACTCGGTGAGGCTGGCACGTGGCCGACCATCGCGTACGACATCGACTTCACCATGGGCATCGGTGGTCTCACGAACACGGATGGCCTCCTCAAGTCCACCTGGCCCTGATCACCTCCTCGAAGGGAGCATTCGGCTCCAACCCACATGACCTGTCGCTGACAGCATGTGGGACATCAGGACCCCCAATTTTATGCAATGCATCAAATCTCGGGGTCCTTTTTTCTTTGGCAAATTTTACGCAGCTCTCACTCTCGGTATCTGATACCAATCTGTTACATAGGCTGGAGACTGATGATCGCGGTGAGAATGCCAGGTTCGACGATCTCCAGCATCCTCTCTGGCATGATGAACCGCCGCCGGACCGTAGCGCTTGTTGATAGCATCGACCGTTTGCATTAACAGATCTTGGCGTTTTAAATACGGCTCCGTCGCTGGCTCTAAAACAGACAATTGTTTAGCACTCTCTGGCACCAAGTGGCTTAAAATAACTCCGGCTTTCTTATAGCTAAAGTCAGGGTCATAGACTTGCTGCATGGCCGCCAAGGCTGCCTTAATAATTTCGCCCGTATCAGAGGTGGGAATCGGCAGTTTGACCTTATGATAAATATAACTATGTCCACTGGGAATATTGCGTTTTAAATAAACGCTGACTTCCCAGGTTAGTTCGTGGTTGCGCCGTAATTTAGCGGCCGTTCGGGTTGCAAAATTAGCAATTGCGGCCTCGATCTCGTTTAGAGCCCTGAGGCTGCTGCCAAACATCCGAGTGGCCGAAATGCTTTGTTGCGGATCATCTGTTTGATCTAAGGGAATACAACTCTCCCCCCTTAGCTCTTTGATGGTTTTAAGACCCCTGATGGTTAAGTTCTTAAGGATCCAGCCATCTGGCATCTGAATCAGGTCATAAGCGGTCTTTATGCCCATCCCCTGTAGGCGCGGCGCTGTGCGCCAGCCTATTCCCCATACATCTTCAACTGGTGTTTGCCGCAGACTATCCTCTGTTAGCTTGGGTTTGTTAACCAAGCTTAGTCCGGCCCCAAGACTTTGATCTTTTTTGCTTCGAGCAACTGCTAACTTAGCTAGCGTTTTAGTTGGAGCCACCCCTACAGATACCGATATTCCGGTGTGTTTTTCTACCGTGGCCGCCACCTCTAGTGCCCATCTTTTATAGTCCTCTATGGGTAGCGTGCTGACCTCTAGAAAGGACTCGTCGACCGAATAAACCTCAATGTCGGGTGAAAACTGTTTGAGAATGGTTGTGATTCGCTGAGACATGTTGCCGTACAGTGCGAAGTTAGCCGAGAAAATCTGAGCTTGATGGGCTTTTAATAGTTCCTTGTGCTTAAAGTATGGAGCGGCCATAGGAATGCCCAAAGCCTTAATCTCGTTCGACCTAGCGATGATGCAGCCGTCGTTATTGGACAAGACGGCCACTGGCTTGTCTTTGAGATCGGGCCTAAAGACCCGCTCACAAGAGGCAAAGAAATTATTACAGTCAATCAGAGCGAACAAGGGCATCGTTTTGCCCGGCTTACTGGCAGAGCCAGCAACTCTGGCAAAACTTGGAGCGCTGAGCTTTGTTCCAGCCTCCGCTACTCCTCTACCGTACTCTGCGTACGCCTTCGTCTGTTGCTCGGCTGCGCCTCGCTCAGCATCTCCATGCCCGTGCTCGCTAGGGATAGAACCCGGTGGTTGCTTCATCTGTGCGAACCCTTATGGGAGTGTAGATTATAGGTGATTACACCCCATATCTGGAGGTCTTGACCGCTAATGGTATCGGCTAGGACCTCCCCCTGTGAGCTCAGCAGAGCCCGCACAGAGCCCTTTACTCCCACCTGCCCTATCTTGAACTCTCCGTTGTGCCAAGCAACTACTAGGTCTCCTGGTTGCGGATCCAGTGATTTATCGATAATTAACAGATCATTTTTAAAAATGCCCCAGATCTGAATCTGCCCACTAACTCTCATGAAGAAGGTGCTAGCAGGACGCTTAATTACTAGGTCATGAAGGCTTAGACCAGCTAAATTAGCCTCTTCTGCAGGATTTGGGAAGCCGGCTTTTACAGGAGTCTGCTTCACGGCATCCATTTCGACCCAAAACCTCCTCTTTTGACTGCAAACAGCTTTCCGCTCGTCAACGTATCCCTTGGGATATGCTTCCTTGTGGCAAGCTGTTTTCGTGCAAAAGATCTATCTTTTGGCTTCGAAAGCGAACCGCAAAGCAGGCTCCATGGCTGTTGATAAGAGGTAGCTACCGGTGGTATATGCCTTTTGGGCATTATTTACTCCTTGGTAGCTCATTGAACCTACATTATAGCAGCTAAGCTGCAACGTTTACGCTAAACTGCTCGCCCGCTCTAACGTTATCTAGAGATTCTCGGCTACGGCCGGTGTCTAAGGCGATTTCATCTATTAGGGTGTTTATTCGATCATCCTCTAGGCCAAGCTCCCGAAGCTCACTCCAAAGATATCCACCTTCTGGTATGGTTACTTGTTGCACCTCTGGCGCGGGCATTACAGGGGTGGCAGGCGGCGCAACCGGCCATGCTTGCTCAGTGGCAGGAGTAGGTTCTGAGGGCACTAAATTATCGCCCAGATCATTCAGAGCTTCTGACTCCTCAACCGCCGGGACCAAGCTGATCTCTGGTGCACGAGCCTTTACTTCATTGAACATCTCACTAATGGCGCTGGGGCTCGTGTTGGGGCTATAGCCTTTTGCAAACTTATACATTTGCAGGGCGCCGTAGCCAAGTGCCAACACTCCAACCGCAGCTGCTCCAACAAAGTTACGCTTACCTTTTTGCTCCCAGGTAGTTTGACGCTCAACCCATCTGTTAATTGCTCCGCCAGCCACCTCGGTTGCGCGGTCTGCAGTGTTTCGATAAGTCATACCGGCCGTGTAAGAAAGTGTGGATACAGACTCTTTAGCTGATTTAACCCTTCTGAGGGCGCGGCTAACAAGCGTATTGCGTCTAAAAGCTGGCTGATATTTATCGGCGTCATCTTTTGCGAGCTTTGGGATACCAAGGTAAGTTACCAGATGTTCTTTTCGGTTATGTAGCGCAACGGCCTCTGTTTTTGGCCCTCGCTCCGGATGAAACTTGTACTTAGTGACTGCATCAAAAGCCCTCAATAAACCGCGCCGAGTCTCGATTGCTCGGGGTGAGCTGTCCTGTGGAAAGCGCAATTTTGGCTCTGGTTTAGTGTCAAAAATTTCGTGATTTGCTTTAGCCAATAGTTCGTCTACAGGGGTGGTTGAATGAGCCAATTGTCGGGCACGCTGCAGCACTTGACCTTCAAATTCTTCAAGTTCTACCTCTGTTGGAGGCAAAAACTGCTGTCCAACTTCAACTGGGGAGATAGTTCCGGGGTCGCGTTCGAGTTGCAGTGGCCCCCTATTAGGATCAACTTCGATCGCTGGCTTGCGCAAACGAACGGGCCTGTGCGGTAAGGCTGCTTCTCCAGCAATATCAGAGCGACGAATAAAATCTAAGTAAATTCCGGGGTCGCTTACTCCATCAGTAAGATCAATAACTTCCTCAGGAAACAATCCTTCGTACTCATCTGATTCTGTAGATCTGCCTTGGTCTATGGTCATATTTTCACTATGGCATAAAATCGACATAAATTCTAGTGTTTAATGTGGCGCTGGCCATCTATAAACATTGTATAATCATGGTGCTAAAGCTATTGACATAAACATTATAAAGTGGTAGTATTCATAAGTCATCGTTTTGCGGCATGTGAGGTGGAGAGCTCGGAGACGAGCAACCTACACGCCCTGGCGGTTGGGCACATCAACATTTGTATATCTGTCCCTATCTCAAATCGAGCAATCGATAGGAGTAGGGATTTTTATATGCAAACGGTGTGCTAGCCATTTTGGGCGGCCTTCTATGAGGCCGGAAACCTATCTAAACAGGTGGGCCAAAGCGATTGGGTACGTTAACAGTTAAGTCAAATCATTAGTCTATATAAATCTTCAGAGTCTGAGGGCAGGCTGGTGCGTATGCAGACCATATATGCCGCAATCTTATGGTTCGCGTACACACCACTCTGCTCTCAGGTGTTCGTCAGTTGGCGAACGCATTCTGAAGCAGTAAATGACTACTATACACTCAACGCAAAGGCAGTTTTGCAGCTCGGCTTCAGAAGCAGCACTTTGGTTACTAGTTTAATTATTAGTCGCTAAAGTGCTGTTTCTGGACAAAGCATGCAAAGCAATTCCCATCCCGTCCGCTCGAGACCCTAAGGAGGTCCCATGAGCAAGCCAAAGACAAGCAAGTGGAAGCGAGGTGTTTACTCCAGCCTGGCAATCATTGTCCTCGGCAGCCTCCTTTCGGTGGCTGTGCTCTCCCATTCGGGAGACGGCAATGCACAGGCAGAAGAGGAGGCACCGGCAACTGCAGCACCGCCGACCACGGAGGCGCCGACCAGTGCCACCACCGAGGAACCTGTTCCGGAGTGCACCACGTGGACGATCGAGGAGATCGACGACGAGGACACCCACCAGGTCATCCCCGGGGGTCTCGAGGCCATTCGCGCCGCCGAGACCGAGGAGGAGGCACGCGAGGCCATCGACGTGTACATGCGAGAGATTCGGAGAGATCCGGATGTCTTCGTGGGCAACATGGCGTACTTCTTCGAGCCCGAGCAGATCATCGCTGTCAGCGAGGTCTTCGACGAGCACGGGTGCGCCACGCCAGCCGCGGACAACATGTACGTGCAGGTGTCCGTCAAGCTCGGTTTGAGCTGGATGGCTCCCGATGAGGCCCCAGAAGTAGGGACCAATTCGGGTGTGAACGACGACGGCGACGTCGTGGTGGCTGAGCAGCCCGGGATCACCGGTGACCGTGCGGCCATCAAGATCGTTCTGCCTGATGGCACGGAGCTGTGGATCATGGCCCGTTGCGGCAACATCGTGTCGGAGAATCCTCCGCCACTCCCCCCAGGGGAAACAGATGAGCCGCCGACAGGTGGTCCGCCGTCACCTCCGCCGCCTCCGCCGCCGCCACCTCCGCCGCCACCTCCGGGTGACGAGCCGAAGTGCTTCGACGAGAACGGCAACCCCGTGTACGACGCGGCCTTCTGTGGCACTCCCGAAGGCGGACCCGAATACATCCCGCCCACAGAGGATCTGCCACCCGTCAACACCGGCCCCACACCAGGTGCCCCTGAGACGCCTCCACCGGTATCCGTACCGGAAGAGACGACCCCAGAGGAAGACGACGCGGTCGCCAACCCCGAGACTCCCCCGGAGATCGAGGACGACCCCCCCGCGCCGCCGCCCCCACCTGGTGAGGATCCGCCTCCGCCGCCGCCCCCCTGAAGTACCTACTTCTTCGCATCCGCGGAGAAGCTGTCAGCGTTGGGTTGAGAGTACGCCTCGGCGTATGAGTAGTCCCCTGGAGGTGTGTGTTGTGTTTCGCCAATGGCGAATGTCTTTAATGACAAACATAACACCACCTCCAGTTCTCACCCCTTTTAATAATTTTGTATCTACTAATGATTTGACTTGACTGAGCCCGTTAGCGCACATTAACAATCCGGTACCGTAAAGTGAAAATTTAAGTTAGTGTGTGCTATTTATTAAGTACGTTTTAAAGAAGGAGGAGATATGCGTAAATTTACGAATCTCATTAAACGATTCCCTCGTATGTTTACTAGCTTCCTTACTCTTGCAATGGTTGGTGTCATTGGCGTTAATGCCTTTGCTGCTCCAGCTGTTCGTATCGAGAGTAACCTAGCAGTTGCAAACGTAACCCAGGGTGACACAGAGTACAAATCTAGTGTCAATGCCGGTTACGACGAAGTGATTCGTGTTAAGTTGTGGTATCACAACATGGAAGATGAAGATAGTGGTAAGGTTGCTAACAACCTAACCGCCAAGATCAACGCGCCAACCCAACCAGGTAAAACGCAGGTGATCCGTGGAACTATCTCAGCCGATAACGGCAATACAGTTAATACCTCAGCTACCGTCAATCTTGACCGTAGCGATGCTTACCTGGAATACATCCCAGGTAGTGCTCAATGGCGTCACAACGCTGGCACCAATGAAAATGTAAACTATGTTACTACTCAAATTAGTGACAATGTTGCAACCAGTGGTGCTGGTTTACGACTCGAAAACGCAAAGCCTTGTTTCAACTTTGAAGCTAGCGTTTACGTTCTATATCGAGTTCGTGTTCCTGCAATTGAGTTCAACAAGCAGGTTTCTACTCCCGGCAACCCTGATGGTTGGATGGAAGAAGTAACTATTGAACCTGGTGACCGAGTTAAATTCCTATTTAGCTTGCGTAACCGTGGCAACGACCAGCTCGACAATGTTATTGTCGGCGACGTTATGCCAGAAGGTCTTACCTATACGCCAGGAACGCTTCACCTAACCAATGGTAACCACCCCAATGGTACTAAGCTTTCTAGCGACAACATTGCCAGTGGCGGTGTGAACTTACGTTCATTCGCTCCTGGTGGCTGGGCATACGTAACATTTGAAGCAACTGCTGATGAAGCCGAAGCTTTTGAATGTGGCGTAACTAGCCTAACAAACACCGGTGTGGTCACATCAGACCAGACCGACAACCAAACTGACGATGCAGACATCGACATCAACCGCGAATGTATCCCTGAGGGAGACTTCAAGTGTGATGTTCTAAATGCTAAGCGACTACATGGCCGAAACTACGAGTTTACCGCTCGAGCCGACGCTAATGACGCTACCATTGAGTCATACGTATTCCAGTTTGGTGATGGCGAAAGCCAAGTCGTTGAAAGTGATGGCACTCAAGTAGTTGTCAATCACCGATACGCTAACCCAGGCACATATAACGCCCGAGTTACTGTTCGTGCCAATGTTGATGGGGAAACCCAAACCGACACTGGTGCTGAATGTGCAGTAAAGATTGATACCGACAAGCCGGCCGTACAACCGCCTGCTAAGGTATTGCCTGAGACTGGTCTAACCAGTGTCATTGGCGCAATCTTCGGTACCGGAAGCCTAGCAGCTGCCGTTCGCGGATGGTTTATTAGCCGCCGCTCACTCAAGAATACCCTGCTCGACGTTTAATCAAACGTCCCGCGGTGGTATACTTGAGCCATTGACTGGCCGCTCAAGGTGCCAAACACCCCCGTTCTTTATTGGACGGGGGTGTTTTAGTTTGAAGATTTTTCTCTAATACACATTAAAAGGAAAAGGTCTGTTTAGAGGTTAGCTGCTGGTTAGGCAGAAAACATAAACAGACCTTAGTCCCTGACCCATCCCAAGGGAAGAATCAACCGGTATCACTACCAGTTGTCGCGGTCTCCGCACGTCATAGCCGATATTTCTTGTAGCGGTCTCGCTTCCGAGAACACGCTCCAAGACACGTCGCCTGTGCCGTACCACTCACCTTGCATGACATACCAACGGTTGTTTCGATGCTCTACGGAGTAGAACTCATCACGTCCGTCGGCATTCGCGTCACACTCAACCGCGAACAGTGGTGGAGCAATACCATTCCAGATATCCCAGGTGGTTCCGTTTACTGCGTTGATGCGACGAATCGAGCCGCCTCCGTCAAGGTGAACCTTAACTTCATCAACGCCGTTGCCGTCCCGGTCTCCGCACGTCATAGCAGTTATGCCCCGCCCATCAAAGTCAGCAGAAAATTGCCTCCACTGTCCATTCTGAGCGTTGGGCCGCTTGCCCTGCATGACGTACCATCGGTTGTTGCGAAACTCCGCCGAGTAGATCTCGTCTTGGTTGTCGCCGTTTACATCACACTCCACAAGGAAGTGTGACTTGGCGAGTCCCGAAAACATAACCCACGTCTGTCCGGTCTGAGAATTGATTCGGCGAATTGATCCTCCGGTTAGGTGGACCTTCACTTCATCGTTTCCGTTACCGTCACGGTCGCCACAACTGATGGCATTGATAGTGTTTCCATCGAAGTCGGCTGAAAAAACACTCCAACCGCGCTCCGACCCTGATTTGCCCCACGTGCCTTGCATGACGTACCAACGATTGTTGCGAAACTCCGCCGAATAAAGCTCGGTTTCGCCGTCACCGTCAGTGTCACACTCAACACGACCCTGGCCCGCCATGATGCCCTCCCACATTTCCCACGTCTGACCCGTTGCTGGGTTGATTCGGTATGTCGATCCATTGCGGTGGATCTTAACCTCCTCGTGACGATACGGATTTGGAGTGGAACTCTGACCGCAATTACCGCTCACCAGCGGGTGAGTTGTAAAACGATCACCACTTGGCTTCACCGGCCCCCAGTTCAGGGAACCGCCAGTCAGAACCAAAGGCTTCATGACGCCGCCAACTAGCTGCTCGTAGTGCAGGTGAGGCCCGGTTGTAAAGCCGGTCTCGCCAACACGACCGATGATCTCACCCTGCCGAACATGCCGGTTCGATGAAAGCAGCCCTGCAGCTTGAAGGTGAGCCATTCGGTGCATGCGGCCAGTTGCGTCGATTACCTCAACGTAGTGACCGTAGCCGTTTGGATCCCACTTAACCACTGCGTGCCCCGTTGCCGGAGCTGCCACCAACGTGCCCTTGTCTACAGGCAAGTCAATGGCATTGCTGTGGTCGTAGGATCCACCCCCAGGCAGCCCGATTGAGCCGTAGGTCGAAGCATACGGCGAGACCTCCCCACAACTCAGCGGGAGATTGCTGTAAACATTCGGCCCCGACGGAACCCCGATGGCCGGTAGCGGGTCCGAAAACCCGCCGCCAATGCCAAAGCTATTCCGGCGCTGGAAGAGCCGAAGCGCGATGGCCTGATGGCCACGCGCATTGGGATGCCACCATTGATCGGTGTCTCCGGTTGGAAAACCATTGGCAAAGCCTGTTGGATTGATCCAGTCGTCAAGCGGTCCGCAAACCTCGTGATTGGCGAATAGATCCATGACCCCAACGTAGGACAGTCTGTAGGCATTCGACAGATTCAACTCCGCCACTAGGCCTGCCTGCATGTCACTCGCAGACTCACTCAACGCTCTGATGCGCGCACCCGACGGATAATTCCCGTCTTCGAGCGTGTAAATTGGATTCCCGTGGCAGTTATCCAGCAGGTATGGATATCCAACCAACACGATTTGAGCATTCGGGAACTCATTCAGGATGCGCACCAGCTGATCGCGCGTCCGACTGCGGATTGTGCCGATCAGAGCCTCTGCCTGATTAAGTCGAGCGTCACACACCGACCGTATATTGAAAATCAGGCAATAAGTCACGATCTCCTTGAAGCCCGCATCGTTGCCTCCAACCGTCAACAACACAATGTCGGCAGCACTGCGCGTAGATGAGTTGAATAGCGAGATCTGCTGGGGGATGTTCGACGTGGTTGCTCCACTACAGGCTGTAACGCCAACAGTGGTTGACCACCCTGCTGTACGCAGTAGGTCGCTGAACTCATACGCATAGCTGGCATGTGACTCATAGCAGCCGGGCACGTTTGGGTCATAGCTCCCAGCACCATTCCCGGCCGTAAACGAATCACCGAGCGCAACGATGTCAACGTGCTCCTTCGCTGCTTCAGCATCGCTGGCTGACCCAGCGAGACTCAACAACGAGCACATCACACTCACGACCACAAAGGTCGCGATTTGCCGGAAATTCCGGTGCTTTTTCATAAACCACTCTCCTGTGGTCAGGGCGCACGGGGCGCAACTAGTTGTGTACTTCCCTTAAGATTTTAAGGAACTGAGACTCGTAGCCCCATGACAACCATGCTAGCCATCGCTTTACTCAACAGAAAGCACGAACGCTTTGTTTTAATCAAGTTTTAATCCAGTAGTTAAATATCGCCAAGGGCGTTGATCAAGAATGGAACTGACAGCAACGTTATGACCACTGTGGATGTGGCGATAAGTACCCGCAATTTTTCATCATTACGTTTCTTTCTGAAAATTGGGTAGTGCAGCAACACGAGTATTTGCAGCAAAATAAAGACATACAAATCTTGTTGCAGAACGTTATCGACAACCACATCAAGGATGGGTACATCTAGCATATTTGCCAGTAGCGTGTAATAAAGCGCCCCAACTATGATTAGGACTGAGCCTGCTAGGTTGGTGATGCCAATGTACCTTTGGCTAGACGTGTATTTTATTGACAGCACATAAAGCAGAGTGACCAGAATGGTGACAAAGCAGACCATAAAAAGATAGGTCTGCGGCAAAGACAGAGAGGCAAAGTTGACTAAGAAGTTCATGCCTAAATTATACAGACTCGGCTTGTTTTGATAAGGGTTTGGATTTAAAAATTAATCGGATTTTAATTTTGTCAAAAGAGCATACTAATAAAGCTAAGAGCAAACAGCAGTACCGAACCAGCTTTTGCAAGAATATTGACGGGGTTATCTCTGCCAACAATAAACCTCTGAGTCAAGTTAAACAAAAGCTGAAGAGTTAAAAATAGCTGAACTGGGTTTGCTTCTGGGCGAACAAATTCATTTAGACCTCTAATCAGAGATTCAGTAAGGCTGGTGTGTTGCGTGTTCTCGGTTTGTACCGCTACGGCCAGTATTCCCAGCCCGAGAACGATTGCTAGGTGCGCCCAGCCGAGCAGCACTCTTTCCTTTTGACGTAGGCTTTGCACAAAAAGTGCCACCGAAACAATTAACAACGTAATAAAAAGGGGTACCGCAACAGCAAAGATCATAATGCCAAACGGCGTATCGCAGGCCAAGACAAACTCCCCGGGAGAATCCGAGCAGATCCAACCAAAGTTCGTCAAAAAGTTCATGCCTAAATTATACAGACTCAGCTACGCTTTGCGTACTTTTGTTCTCAAAAATTAAGGTGTTTTTAATTTTTAGCTACTTGTTGCCACCATAAATCTTGGCGCCCAGGTTGATGATAATCGAGGCCAAAGCGATGATCGCTAGGCTTCCCAGCGATCGCCACACTAGGTCACTGTCAGTGTCGATAATCTCCCAAATTGAAAAAACTGACAGCAAAGCAAAGCCGACTCCGCTGACTACCAAAACAATTGCCGATACGTGACGGACTGTTGTTACAACTGATGATTGATTGTTGCTTCCGTTGGTTAGCATCTTATCTCCTGTATCTTATTTGGTTATGATTATAACCTAAAGTACATTGAAGTTTTAAATCGGGTGGTGCCTGGTCTACAATAGTTAATATGTCTAGTAAAAAACGCAGCAAGAAATACACCGGAGCAGATGCCGCTCAAAACAAGCCGCACGTAACTCGCTATACCGCGGTTAAGAAATCTCGAGCAAAACAGTGGTGGGATGACCGAAAACTCATGATACTTGGCATTGGCTTGCCAGCTGTAGTTGTTGGCGGAATTGGCCTGCTGTTATTTTGGCTTATCAGCTGGATCTTTTAGCTCTGTCCTCACGCCGACTCGACTGAGCGGAAAACTAAAACCGAAGGTGCTCCCCTTGCCTTCCTCGCTATGAAAAATTATGGCCCCGTATTGCGCCACCACGATTTTTTGCGCCATGAACAAGCCGAGCCCGGTGCCGTCTGGACGCGCCTTGCGAGCGTTGCCGGCTCTAAAGAATTTAGCAAATAGTTTGTGTTGTTCTGCTTTTGGAACACCGATACCGCTGTCGACAACCTTAAACTCCACGGATTTGTCGTTGGCACTTAGTGAGACATTAATTTTTCCGCCGGTTGGGGTGTAGTAAATTGCGTTATCAATAAAGTTCATGATTACCTGATGTATCTTGTTTTCGTCTAGCATTACTGTCGGAAATTCTTCGGGCTTGGTGTAGGTTAGTTCTAGTCCCCTGGTTGCGGCGGTTTCTTGAAGCTGCTTGATCTCGGTTGCAAGCACATCGCGCAGATCAACCATGCCAGGCTCGATGACAAACTTACCAGTCTTGAGCCGTGAGGCGTTAAGCAAATCGGCGATAAGATAAACCATACGCTGCGAGCTTGCAAAGGCCGACTCTAAAAGTTCGTGCTGCTTGTTGCTAATCTTGCCAGCATCGCCTTCCATGACCATAGATATGTAGCCTTTTACCGATGTCAGCGGAGTTCTGAGCTGGTGAGAAGCCATCGAGACAAACTCGTCCTTAGCCTCATCGAGCTCACGCAGCTTTTGATTAGATGATCTAAGCTCGTGAGTGGCTTCGTCAATCTTTTTCTGAAGATTCGCATTAAGCTCATGGATCTCTTGAAACCGTTTGGCATTTTGGATAGACAGAACTAACTCGTGCGATAAAATCTTTAGAAATCGATAGTCCTGAGTAGCGTAAAGACTGCCGCTGCGCGGTTCCCCAACAAACAAATACCCCAGCGGCTTGTCATGCGCGAGCAAACGCACAACTACAGAGATGTGCTGCTTGGCCAACATGTCATGAAGTTCATTGTCTCGCTCAATTTGATTAGTGACTGCTAGAGGATCGGTAAAGTTTTTGAGAGCTTTTTTTAGCTCTGGGGTTAGATCAATTTTGTGTCGACCAGTTCCAATCTGACGAACTTCGTTCTCTAAAATTAAAAACTGACTAAACTTGGGCTTTAGGGTGTCGCTTAAGATATGACGAACATGATCGGCAATCCGGTCTAGATCTACCTCGTTGACAATAACTTTAGATATTGCATCCAGCGAAACCTGAAAGTTATAACTGCGCCGATAAAACAGATGGCTGGTGTAATGATCGAAAAAGCGCTTAGCAAGTGGGAACAGCATTGCCAAGACTACCGCCAGCGCGGCATAAAACAGTTGCTCGGTGCCACTAAGTTCACTACCAAGCAACCACTTTGCGAGCATAACTCCAAGGCTTGTATAAACGATGAGCAGCAGGCCGACCGAGAACAAGTACGTAAGCGAGCGGGCAATCAACAATCTCATGTCAAACATCTGATGCCTGAGCATCGCTATTATCATCAACACTACGTAGGGCAGGGTTAGAATCGGGCCAAGCCAAACCAGGCTGTACTCGCCGAGCCCCAAAGCTATCAAGGTTAGAGTAAAACCTAAGATGATCGAAGAAATACTGCCAATTAGTAGATATCTGAGGTGGATTCGCAGCGAACCAGAGCTAAGTCGGGTATGACCGTACAGTTTTGCTAGCGCCCCAAAGGCGTAGATAAAGAATATTGAGGAGTAAATAATGTAGCCGGCCGGATTGAGCTTAACCTGCTTACTTTCGCCCACCATTCTAAGGCCTGAGATTAACATTTCCGGCTGGGTTATTAAGGCAGCGATCAGCAAACTAAGCGGAAGAGTCAAGATCATATAAAGACCGAGCGAACGATCTTCGCGTTTAGTTGAAAAGGCCTGCAAAAACAAAACAAAGATCATGAGCGTTGCAATGATGCTAATTGCACCTAGTTGAACCCAGAAGTATGCCGAAGCGTATTGATCATCAATCATGAACATTGCAACACTAAATGGCCATAGAGCTATGGCTCCACAATAGAGCGCAAAAAGCTGGCTTTCCGGTCGATATGGTTGGCGATAGAACGCCAGTAAACCCAGGCTGACGTTTAGAGCTGCTACAAACAGTAAAATTGAAATTGGAACAATCATAAAAGTGGTTATGTTAATGATACCGCAATTGCACTTTTAGTGCGTATCGAATACGATTGTGGTTATGGCAGCTTCAACCCAAAAAATTGCAATTATCGAAGATGACGCCGCAATCTCTCAGATGTATCGAATGAAGTTTGAGGGCGAGGGCTTTAAAGTCGAAACCGCTGGCGATGGAAAAATTGGCCTGAAGTTAGTAGAAGATATGCAACCTGATATTGTGCTGCTCGACCTCATGATGCCGGAAATGAACGGTGATGAAATGCTCGAGGTTCTGCGTAAGCAGGCTTGGGGTAAAGACCTGAAAGTGATTATTCTCACCAATATGGGACGCGAGGAAGCGCCAAAGCGATTATCTGAACTCGGTGTTGATACCTATATTGTTAAGGCCGAAATGACACCTAGGCAGGTAGCCGAGATTGTAAAGAAGCAACTCGGCGTAGCTTAGATTTTGTTTAGATTTTATGTAGGTGAGTAGTTTCTAACCCTGCTCTAAGGTTTAACTTACTACAATTGGGGCAGGACGGAGGATTCCCCCTTAAATGGGAGGGTGGGTTATATACTGCGCCGTATAGTTTAGGACTGCTTTGCCGCCAATAATGCCGCTCGCAAAACATTGTCAAACAAAGCGCAGACAGTTAGTGGGCCGACGCCGCCTTTTTTGGGAGTTATCTTAATGTCGTCGCGCTCATAAACATCGTCGGCTACGTCACCGATCGTTTTACCTTCTGCTACCGCCACCCCAGCATCAACTACAACACAACCGATTGGCACCAGGTCGCTAGTAATCGAACCAGGGTTGCCTGTAGCCGAAACGATAATTTCAGCCTCTGCGGTGGCTTTAGCAACTTCATCTGGATTGTCTGCAGTCTGAACATTAACTCCAGCATCTTTAAGAATTTGGGCCAACGGGGCCCCAACCAACGGACCCAAGCCAATGATCGCAATGGTTTTGCCTTTTACTTCAATGTTGTACCCCGCCAGCAGCCATAAGATTGCGTTTGGGGTGGCGGCAGTAAACTCGGTACCCTCGGCTAAACCATCCACGTCTTTTTTTATACTAACTTGATTGAGCACAGTTTCGACTTCTGTGCTGTCTTCGAGTGGAAGTTGCACAATAATTCCGTGAACCGAAGCGTCATCATTTAACTGACTAAGCAATTTATTAACTTCGGCTTGAGCAATGCGATGAACATCTACCGCAACCCCAATGTCGTCGCCGTATTTACGCTTTAAGTTTACGTAGGTATTAATAACCGGATCGTCTTTTACCTGAATAATAGCCAGCTTCGGGTCTACCCCGTGGGCCTGCTTTAAACCACGCACCTGCTTGGCTTGTCGCTCTTTAATAAATTCGGCTAGGTCTGATCCGCTCAGTAATTTCATCAGGGGTATTGTAGGTTATGGGTGAAGTTTTTCAAAGTTTGCACGATTGTTAAATTATTGTACCGATGGTATTCTCTGACGGTACGTTGACATTGGATCAGGGAAAAGGGGGCAAAGAAACTGTCATAATCACGGTGCCTACGGGCATTGTGGAAATATGTGCATTTCTATCGAGGGGATTGTTTCTATGGCCGCATCCAAAGCCGGAAGCAGACGACAGAAGGGTCGAAACAGCTTCAGCCACAAGAAGTCGGTTCACGGAAGAGCCAAGCGCGCGCAACAGCGCCAGATCAACCTGGACAAGAAGGCAGCCGCAAACGGCCGCTGACACTCAGCACGAACTTCGGGGCAGCCGAGACTCCAACGACGTAGTCTCGGCTGCCCCACTCGCCCCCAACCCTCTGCTACTCCACTCCCTACTCTCTAATTACAACTCCCTGATCCAATTTTTTTCTTTTCTAGCATTATTCCTCCTTAATGGTTTGCAAAAACAGGGGTGAGATAGTAAAATACAGCGCTGATGGGCCCATAGCTCAGCTGGTTAGAGCAGTGGCCTCTTAAGCCACGTGTCCTGGGTTCGAGTCCCAGTGGGCCCTCCAATCTAAGAACCTGCCGTAAGGTGGGTTTTTAGATTGGAGAGATTTATTGCGTACTCGAACCCATGACGGCGTAGCCGTGGGTTCGTTCATGACGAAAGGGCGCAGGAGCTAGCTCCGAGCACTTAAGGAAATGGTGAGCGAAGCGAGCGCCCCCGGTGGGCTTCCTAATAACAGCAAAATGAGAATTATTATCTACAAGAGTATAATGATAGCTATGCCAACCCCAGAACACGAAATTCCCCCAGAGTGGTGTGATGAGCTAGACGAGCTAAGACAACGCGTTGCTGGATTTCCTGAAGACGATGAGGATCGATTAATTCGTGAGGGCGAAGCAATATTTGCCACAATGACCCCCGAGGAACAAGCAAGGATTACTGGCGTACACAACGAAATGGCCGAAAGAATGCAGACGCCTGAAAATAGAGATGCTATTGATCGGTTCTTTGGAGGGCTTGGGCAATAAACATCGAACGCACTGTAAGCTATTGGCAAATGCCGATGAGCGGACCCATGTCCACTATTGTTTCTTGTTCAATGTATAATTATCAACATGAACTACACAAAACTATCAATACTTTTTAACGCACATGCTGCCGTATTCATAGCATTATTTTTTTCGGTAGATCAGTTTCGTTGGGTTTTCGCGTTGTTAACTACCGTTGACTTGGGCCTGTCCTATTACTTTTTTAGTCATCGGCCTTGTAAGCAAGGTGATCATGCTTGCGAAGTTTAGTTATGACCAGAAGCACCGCGAACCCTTGAATTAGGGTTTTTGCTTCTCAGAAGGTCAGAACATATTGGATTTCCTCCTGACTACTTACGAACCTTCACGTGGTTAGTATCTAATTGACAACCGCAGGCGTATAATCATAAGTATCAACATCATGGAGAGAATATATGAGCGAGTTCAAAGAAACAGTCACAACAAGAGAAGACGAGGGCGTAGACGCCTCAGGCTCACAAGTTAAGCAACAGTCTCGAAAGGTTGAAACAACCGCTAGCAGCAAAACAACTGCGACAAATATTATTTGGTATATTGTCGGATTTATAGAGGTTTTACTGGCTTTTCGATTCGCACTTAAGTTGTTTGGAGCAAATCCAAACAGTGGATTTGTGGACTTTATCTATTCAGTAAGTGGAGTATTGACTGCACCGTTTGATAATATTTTCGGAGTTACCAGTACAACTACTGGCGAAGTAAGCTCAGTATTTGAACCCTCGATCCTCGTAGCGGGCGTGGTATATGCGCTTATTGGCTGGGGACTTGTAAAGCTCCTTAGCCTCAACAGCAATCCCGAAGCATAGAATAAGACCGTCTGCTAGAGCTCCTAGATTGGAGATTATTTGCCATTAGCCCTCAAAGCTGTTTATAATTTTAGTATCTGTGATTCATCACAGCATCACGAGAACGGTGAGAGCCCTAGCTCAAGGACCCGTCGGCAACCTGCACAAAGCAAGGTGCTCCCCCTAGGCCAAATTATATAATTTGGAAGGATGTAAAGTGAGATTTCGCCAGATACTACATCCTTCCGTGTGAAGGATTTTTTTGTGCCCATAGTTGTGCCAGATGCCGAGCAAATCGACCCGCTTTACGAACATCTAGAAGAAGCGGGAGCTTTACTGATTCCTGAAGAAACTGCGCTGCATCAAGATATACGACCGGCGCGCATTGGCCTGTTGAATCTGATGCCCGCAGCCACCATGGAGCAAACCGAAACCCAGTGGCTGAGATACATGAGCCAAACCGTTCTGCAGATTGTGCCTGTTCTTACCAAGTTCGAAGATGATCCGCGCGAACATTGTGGTTCAAGTCGTGAAGGGATCCTCGCCCGCTACCGCGCATTTGACGAAGTTGCCGCCGAAGGCTTAGACGGCCTAATCGTCACGGGCGATAATCTTGAGCTGCGCCTTAATACCGAAGCCCGCGAAGCGCTTCCTTTTAGTGAGATCCGCTACGCCCAGCAGCTGCTTGAAGTTATAGGCTGGGCAAGATCAAACGTTCACTCGACTATTTACTCCTGCCTGGCCAGCCATTTTTTGCTAGAAAACCTCTACGAAGCTAGGAGGCAGGTGACCGGGGAAAAGGTCTTTGGGGTCTTTGATCACGAAGTCCAGCCTGGCGACAGCGCACTAACCCAAGGACTAGACGACATCTTACGCGCTCCGCACTCACGCTGGGGCGATGTCGATCCCGCTGCTGTAAGCGCGGCAGGGCTGGGCCTACTCGCTGTTAGCGACTCGGCAGGCTGGCTGCTTGCAGAAGCCAAAAATGATGCTGGCGGCTATGACCTCTTGATACAGGGCCACCCAGAATATGACCGACACGACCTAGCCCGTGAATTTAAGCGTGACCAATCCGAGGGACTAACCGAACCGGCCGGCTATTTCCGTAACGGTGAGCCGCGATTAACTTGGGCCAACGATGCCCGAGCTCTACATGCAAACTGGATTAGTGCAATTTATCGCAAGTTCTCGGGGGAAGCGAGCTCCGACCCCAGTATCGATCCTTGAGGATCCTATCTAGGACTCTTAGCGTAGAGCTTAAAATTTTGCTACCATTACCGCATGAAGCAAAGCATCTACTTTCAGCGAGCAGAGTCCATAACGATATTTATAGTTAGCCTGTACTTCTATTGGCAGTTTGATTTTAGCCTTTTAGCCTTCGCTCTTGTGCTGTTTGTTTTTGACGTCTTTATGATCGGATACCTGTTTAACAACAAGGCCGGAGCTTATGTATATAACCTTGGTCACAGCTTAATGTTGCCGCCACTCATCCTTGTCGCCGGATACGCAACAAACACCAGAGCCTTAATCGGGTTTGGTTTAATATGGCTTGCCCACATTGGGCTTGACCGTGGCCTTGGCTACGGGCTAAAACTCACAAGCGGATTTAAAAACACTCATCTTGGCCATATCGGCAAGGCAAAGTAACTCGATATAGATAGCAGAGAAAACACACGTTAACAGATTCGATTCAGCAGCTTCGTTGTTTGTTATAGTAAAGTCATGAAAGTTGTCAAGAAACACGAAAACAAAACTCTAGATCAGTTGACGTTTGTAACGGGCATACTTTTGCCACTGCTGACTATTCCTCAGGCCTACACCATAGTAGTAGATAAGCAGACAGCGGGTGTATCCTTGCTAACCTGGACTTTTTATTTATTTGCCTCAACACTATTTGCAGTCTTTGGAATTATTCACAAACAACGTCTGCTGATTGTTACTTACGTGCCCTTTACCATCATTGAGCTCATTATTGTTGTTGGTTTGCTATTAAATTAGGGTGCTGTTAATTAAGGCTGCAACCTAAAGTTAACCTCCTCTTGATTGCGGCCTTAGCTCATTTATGGTAAGTTTTACGTAATAAACATAAGGAAAATAAACATGCCGCCAAAAGATAATCAAACACCCCAGCCACCAACACCAACTCCAACTCCAGGAACTGACCCATCTGTATCCCCTGCCACACCTCCAACACCACCCGCAACACCTGCCCAGCCTGGCGCCATGGCCTCTAGCGACCCTACCCTCGCCGGTAAGCCCAAAAAGAAACTAATGATGATTATCTTAATTGCACTCGCAGCACTACTAGTTATTGGTGGTGCAGTGGCGGCTTACTTTTTAGTTTTTAACAAATACGATCCTGAAAAAGAGTCTAATAAGTTCTTCAGTCATTTAGTCGATAAAGAGTACGACCAAGCTTACGAATTTTTTCATGAAGATCTTAAGGCCATCTACAGCCAGGACAAGCTCAAAGCCGAGATTGATTCACTAAACCTAAACAACTCCTGCACTCTTTCTCTTTCGAGTGAAAGCGTGGTGGAAACAGAACTGGGCGATGCCGATCGAGTGCTCGGTAAAATTAACTGCGACACAGGCAGTGCAGAAGCAGGCTTCTTGTATCTTCAAGAGGGCGGTGAAATGATCGGTTACTCCATCAGACCGGAAGGCGCTACCGAAGAGGAGTAGTTCGCTTCCAAACCTGAAAGGTAAACTTAATACCGTTTTCTTCTTGCGGCTCGCTCTCGCTCACTAATTCAAACGCATCCTTATATTCAGGAAAGAACTTGGTGCAGCCAAAGTCACCCTCTAACTGAGTTAGATAAAGCTCATCAACAAGATCAAAGGTTGTAGCAAATAGTCCAGCTCCGCCCAGATGCCAGATGTCGCCTTTGTAGTCTTTTAGAAACTTGTACGCATCTTTTACTTTATGAAAGCCTTCCATCAAGGGCTCATCCGAAGTTGTGGCTACGTAACTTGTTCTGTCGCCAAATGGCTTGGTGAATTCTTTGTACATTCCATACCCCATAAGTACTGCTTGTCCACGCGTTTGATCGCGGTAGTATTGAAGGTCGGTCGGCAGGTGCCACGGTATTTCAGTATCATTAGCCATGCCTCGTTTTTCATCGATAGCAATCATAGCTTTAATCATTTCTATAAACCCCCTTTAAATGCGAAACAAGAAACAACGATCCAGTTACTAGTATCGGGTTTTCGCCCTGCAAGGCTAGCTCCATTGCTGTTTCAGGATCCTCTTCTAGCGTAACGTCGGCTATCCCTAAAATTTTTGCTGCAGCTGCGATTTTGTTTGGCGCTAAAGCATGGTGTGGCAGGTCTTGCTTTGCCGGAAAGCTCGTACAAATTAAGCGAGCAGTCTTTGGAGCGAGTAGTCTTATGCAGTCTCCGACCTGCATCTCCTTAGACTCCACCATCCCCATCACAACTGTAAACTTTTTGTCACTAGGTAAGCTGTTTGCTAAGGCCGTCATCTTAGAGGAGTTGTGCGCACCGTCAAAGATGACAGTCTTGCCGCTGATCGTCTCGTAGTCCATGCGCCCAGGAACTTGGATCGCGCTGGATTTTAGGTCATGTTCGTCTAGGTTTTTTAGATCATCTCGTTTTGATACGTAATCAAAAACTTCTTTAGCCAGCTGCCAGTTGTGTTGCTGATATTCCGACAAAGGCGCAGGTGCGACCTGAGGATCATCGACAACATTAAGCGCTGCAGACTGTTTGCTTGCAGTGTTTGCAACAACTTCCATTATCTCTTTGTCCTGGCGATGCATGAAAACCTGATTGCTAGGCTGAATAATACCGGCTTTTTGAGCGGCAATCTCTGAGAGTTCATTACCTAGAATGTTGGTGTGATCAAAACCAATATCAGTGACTACGCAAATCTTATCGGCTCGCGAGACGACGTTAGTGCCGTCGATCAATCCGCCCAGCCCGACTTCAACAACTGCGTAATCAACCTGTTCTTTAGCAAACACCCAATAGGCAAAGGCTACAAGTAATTCAAAGTAGGTTGGTTCAAGGTCTAGCAGACCTTCTGTGCTCATGAACTCATTTAAAAGCTCGCAGAACTTCTGCTCCTCTAGCGGCTGGCCATTTATTTGCACCCGCTCATTAACATCAACGATGTGCGGAGAGACGGTTAGTCCAACTTGTTTGCCAGCTAGCTTCAACATTTCGGCAATAAAATAAGAAGTCGAGGTTTTACCAGAAGTGCCCGCAACATGAATGACTTTAAGCTTATTCTGGGGGCTACCAAGAAGCTCCATGATCTTGTACATGCGATCTAGGCTATAAGCACCGACACGTTTATTCGGCACATATTTAGCCAGGACAAGATTTGCTTGCTGTAGTGTTTGCATCTCCATACGTAGACATCTTACTTGATTAGTTCGTGGTCATCGAGCCCAGTTGTTCGTATACTGGCTTTATTATGAGTACGAGTATTTGGCAGCGGCTGCCGATTTGAAGCAGAGAATCTAAACTATTCTTGCTCTATATCTAGATCTGGCTCAGAGGTTGTTACCGAAAACTCGCCAGTACCAAAGTTAAATCTCAGCCTCCCGGTGCCGCCTTCGTGCATTGGCACTATCGGGTCGATATCGACTGCAGATCTTGCGTGCTGATCATCTCCCCAGTTTTCAGAATTATACGGATCCCTAGAGTGTAATCGATGCAACTCTTCTCTTGTTACTCTGATGGGTTCTTCGTCAAAGCCAGCTTCTTGTGATTCTCTCATGTGCCTACCTTACCATTAATTATTCTGACTTGTTGGGTAACTTGCTTGGCGTGTCTTTTGTTCCCGGCAAATCAGATTTGAGTCGCAGCTTTTGAACTGCAAGTGTCGCCCATAACAAGCACATGATGGCGTTCATGAGCGATGACAGCCACAAACCAAGACTTGCGTAGGTAAAAACCAGTATAAAAAGAATGCTCGAGGTCATTACGCTGGTCGTGAGGGCTGGCTTATCTTGGCTGAGCAATGAGGGAATTAGAGCAATTGTAAAAAATACGCCACCGATTGAAATTATTATATCTTGCCACATTTGAGTTTGATTATATCAGTATTCCCTCGATTGTAGGCGCAGTAAGCATAGGCATCTTATTGCCCATTTGCTATCTGTATGGTAGATTAAAAGTGACGAATTAGATAAAAAAGGTGTTCTTTGAAGATTCTCAGCAGTAAGCTCTTAGCAGTTACTCTCTCATTGGCTTTTATGTTCGGCCTTGCGGGTCTAGTAAGAGCGTCTCATCCCACTGTTGAACTTGGTACAGCTGAAAATTTTGCAATTTTAGCCGGAACCGCCATAAGTGATGTTCCGACTTCTACCGTTATTGGTGATGTTGGCCTGCACCCAGCTGCTGGCTCGGCAATTACTGGTCTGACTTGTGCAGGAGTAACTGGAACAATCTACGATGTAGATGGCACTTTTGCTGGTGCCTGTGAAGTAGAAGACGAGCCCCTCTTAAATATCGCCAAGCAGGACTTGGTAACCGCTTATGACGATGCAGCTGGACGAACGCCGGTTACCACAATAGCCACTGAGCTTGGTGGTCAAACCTTAGTTGATGGCACCTATGATTCTGATTCAACGACCTTCACAATTTCGGCTGGATCAGGTCCACTTGTGCTTGATGGTGGAGGCAACCCAGATGCCGTATTCATCTTCCAAATGGACTCGGGCGCGACCGGACTAGTAGTCGGTCCAGGCAGTGAGGTAGAACTTATAGGTGAGGCTCAAGCTTGTAATGTCTTCTGGCGACTGAACACTGCAACGATTGATACTGCGGCAGTCTTTAAAGGTACGATCTTAGCCCTAACTTCAATCACAGTTGCCGACGGTGCTGAGATTGAGGGAAGATTACTGGCTCGCAACGGTAGCGTAAGCTTGATCAACGACACAATCACCGTACCGACAACCTGTGTCGCCGGTGACTCCGATGATTCAGACGACTCCGATGACGACACTTCTACCAATGACACCACTCCAGGCTTCCCAAACACCGGGTTTAGTAACGAAAACTCCACCGATGATCTATGGAAGTTAATCCTGCCAGCTGGGTTTATTGTTGGCCTAATTTCGTTATATCTTGTTCGAAGAAACCGTGCTGCTCAGCACAAACAATAGAAAAGTCGTCCCTTGAGCTTATCAGCTAAGCTAGTCGCTTCTGCCGGCGGCTTATTGGTTAGCCTGGGAGCCGTCTTCGTATTTTCAGTTTTTATGGCCCAGCCGGCTACGAACATAGCCCCTAATCCAGGTTTAGGGGAGCAACATGCAGCACGTGCCAATAAAAATGCCGACTTTGGTTTGCCAGTGCGTCTAAAAATTCCCGCACTCAAAATCAATGCCCCTATAGCCCCTGTGGGCACTACTCCCGAGGGGGATATGGAATCACCAAAGGGTCCCGACGACGTTGGCTGGTATAAGCCAGGCCCTCATCCAGGTAACACCGGTACCGCTGTACTTGCTGGGCATTACGGTCGTTGGATCGATGGTAGGCCCTCAGTTTTTGATAATTTACATAAGTTAAAAACAGGCGACATCATCTATACCATAGACGCAAATGGAGCGTCAGCCGCCTTTGTAGTGCGCGGACAACGGACTTACGGGCAGAACGAAGAAGCTCAAGATGTTTTTGTTTCCAAAGATGGGCAAACCCATCTTAATCTCATAACCTGCGAGGGAGATTGGAGCGAGGCTGAACAAACTTACTCCAAACGGCTAGTGGTGTTTGCTGATGGAGTATAAAAAGCAAGCAGTTGGTGTCTCTTGTTGAAATAAGAATACTCGATCGATCGGCAAGATAGTGCACGCTGGCAGGCCGATCGATCAAGTGCTCTGGTACGCCCGGACGGATGGACCTTCGGTCCGCTTCCTCATGTGCTCGATGCGAGCATCTGCGCACACTCGTCACGAACGAACCGACTGCTTCGCAGTATGCGGTTCAAATCCGTGCTCGAGAGAATCGAGCTGAAAAATAAAACCACCCGCAGAGGGTGGCTTAATTTTTCAGCTGGTACGCCCGGACGGATTCGAACCGCCGACCCCTTGGTTCGAAGCCAAGTACTCTATCCAGCTGAGCTACGGGCGCGCATTTGCTCGCTTACTATAGCATAAAGTTATCAAGTTTACCCCTGTTCGGGCTGAGATTGTTCTTCTAGGGCTTCCTCAAGCGCTCGCGCGACTTCTCGGGCGTGCGCTTTCGACATTCCAAGCTTGGATATAACTTTAAAGTTCTCTCCGGTCTGCTGTGCGAAACTGACAATTACACCGTAGTCATTGGTTGCAACTTTAACTGAATCCGTAAACGCAATCTGGTTCGGATCCACAACCTGAACAGTCAGCTTCATAACTTCGAGTGGCATTTTGAATAAACCGCTAGTTTCGTCTTCGTCATATCCGGCCAACTCCCACAGCCGTGCAGCTTCGCCTTCGCGCAAACTAAAGTGGGTAACTAGCAAATTAAGTAAGTCGGTATTTGGCAGCTCTTCGCCCTTTTCAAATCGAGCTAACTTATCTGGTTCAATCTCGATAGCTCCAGAAACATCCTCTAGAGATTCTTTGGCAGCAACTCTAAACGCGCGCAGGGCTACGCCAAAATCTTTGTACGGATTAGTCATTTTTACGTAACCTCATAATCACTTCCATGATAGGACCGCAGAGGTAGTGGGTCAATAGGCAGTCAGTACGTTATACTCATCAGATCTTCTTCGATAATTCGCTTCTATATTTAAATTCAGAGTTTTTTGTGCGAAAGCAGTGAATTACGAGGAAGCATATCAGGAAGATACGCTGACGAGTGATGAGCTGTTTGCAGCCAAAAAGAATGAGTTTAGGATAGAATGGAATTATGGAAGAAGATCTTTAATGGAACTACACGAAAACGTACCCTTGCAACAATTTTCAACCATGCGCCTTGGTGGCGAAGCCCGCTACCTTGCAAAAGTTGAGTCAGAATCTGATGTCACCAAGATGGTGGCGTGGGCGCAGCGTCTTAAGTTGCCGATTATTATGATTGGCCAGGGCAGCAACATTATCTGGAAGGACGAGGGCTTTGAGGGCCTGGTCATGGTTAACGCGGTTGAGGGTTTTGAGCTTAATCAGATCGATGACTTTACAGCCTTGCTAACCGTTGGCGCCGGGGAGAACTGGGATCAAGTCGTTGGGCGCAGTGTTCAAATGGGGTATAGCGGCCTTGAATTACTTTCGCTTATCCCTGGGTTGACCGGTGCTACACCGGTTCAAAACGTTGGTGCCTACGGCCAAGAAGTTAAGAACATTTTGAAGTCGGTCCATGCTTATGACTTAAAGTCACACAAATTTGTTGATATAAACAACAAGGATTGTCAGTTTGGTTACCGCACTAGTCGATTTAAGACTTCGGACCGAGGACGCTTCTTAATAACCTCTGTAACCTTTGAGCTAACCACAGAATCGCCCACTCCCCCGTTTTATGGATCACTCCAGAACTACCTAGATGCACACGGCATCAAGGATTACTCAGTCCAGGTACTGCGAGACGCAGTAGTTCAGATTAGAAGCCAGAAGCTACCTGATCCTAACGACATCGCCAACAACGGTTCATTTTTTGCTAATCCAGTCATAGATAAAGATGCCTTTAAAAAACTACACTCTCAGTATCCAGAAATTGTGAGCTGGCCAACAAGCGACGGACGCGTAAAGCTGTCGGCTGCGTGGCTATTAGAAACAGCTGGTTTTAAGGACTATCACGATACACAAACTGGCATGGCTACTTGGCCCAAGCATTCACTGGTCTTTGTAAACGAGTACGCCAAGCACACTCATGAACTAATTGCCTTCCGTGACAAAATTATGGCCGCCGTAAAAACTAAGTTTGATGTTGATTTAGAGCAAGAACCTGAGCTGTTACCCTAGTTAGTATTCTTGAAACTCAAAGTATGGTTCGGTGCTGCTGCTTCGATGATCTAACACAGCTTTAACTACTGGGTCGAGCTTTTCGGGCAAGTCGTCTAGCGGGAACCAACCCATGTCGTCACATTTGTGCGGTTCGCATATTTTAGCCTCTCCTTGCCACTTACTGGCTTCGAAAAAGAAGTCTACTCGTTCGTGATCATGCTCAGCCGCTCGTCTTGCCACCACGACAGATAGTTTTAGATCTTCGGGTTTGACCGTAAGTCCGGATTCTTCTTTGAGCTCTCGCACGGCACAGGCAATTGGCAGCTCCTCGGGCTCTGCATGGCCGGAGGGAGTAGAGTAAAAGCCGTCAATGTAGCCTGTGTTGTGTCGTCGATGTAATAAAAGTTCGCCGTCTTTTATGCAAAGCACGTAGCACGCTGGAACATACTTGTGACGATCTTTGTATGACGTCATGAATCGCTCGGTAGAGGAAATTGTTTACAAAAATCTTTAACTTCGTTTTTAAGCGACTCGAGTTTTTTATCGTCGCTGCGCGCATCAATAGCTTGTTTCATCCAATCGGCTACCTGCTCCATATGCTCCACCTTCATGCCACGGGTAGTAATAGCGGGAGTACCTAAACGGATACCGCTAGGTTTAAACGGCGGCAAAGTGTCGTCAGGAATGGCGTTTTTATTAAGGGTCAAGCCAATCTTATCTAGTGCTACTTCAGCGACTTTTCCATCGATGCCGAAACTAGTGTGAACATCCGCGAGTATTAAATGGTTGTCGGTGCCATTTGTTACCAACTTAAATCCTCGCTTCATTAGCTCATCTGCGAGTTTTTTGGCGTTGTCTACAACTTGTTGCGCATAGTTCTTAAACTCTGGTTGCATGGCCTCGCCCAAGGCTACGGCTTTAGCGAGGGTGTTGTTCATATGTGGGCCGCCCTGAAGTCCCGGAAAGACCTCTCGGTCAATTAATGTTGGTAGATTTTCGATAGTTTTTTCTGGCGCTTTAAGTGGATTGCCGACCGTTCCTTTAGTTAGAATCATGCCTCCGCGTGGACCGCGCAGCGTCTTGTGTGTAGTGGTGGTCATGACGTGAAAACCATAATCAAACGGATTTTTGGCAACTCCGCCAGCGATCAAACCGGCGATGTGTGCCATGTCAGCCATCGCCACCGCCCCCACTTCGTCGGCAATCGCCGAGAACTTAGAATAATCAAGTTCACGCGGATAGGCCGAGAAGCCAGCCAAAATTATCTTTGGTTTATGCTTAAGGGCCAGCTCGCGCATGTGGTCGTAATCGATTTCACCAGTTTCGACATCCTTCATCTTGTAACGAATGAAGTTATATAGCTTGGCCATATAGGTGACTGGATGTCCGTGAGTAAGATGACCACCGTGACCCAAATCCATGCCCATAACGGTATCGCCAGGCTCTAACCAGGAAAAGTAGACGGCTACGTTAGCCGGAGCGCCAGAGTGGGGCTGTACGTTTGCGTGATCTGATCCAAAAATGGCCTTGGCGCGGTCAATAGCCATTTGTTCTACTAAATCTGTAAATTCTTGACCACCATAATAGCGCTTACCGGGGTAGCCCTCTGAGTATTTATTAGTGAAAACGCTGCCAAGTGCATTTAGCACGTCTCGGCTGACGTAGTTTTCAGAGGGAATTAGCTCTAAGCCTTGACGTTGTCGGGTTTCTTCACCCAGTAGCAGCTCCTGAAGTTGTTTGTCTGATAGCATAGCTCTACCCTCCTTTCCTTGTGGTCTGATTATACACAAGGTTTGCTATGCTTGACCTATGATGGTCGGAATTTTTGGAATCTTAAATATTACGCCGGACAGTTTTTCTGACGGAAATAAGTTCATGGCTGTCGACAAAGCTCTAGCGCAAGCTGGCAAGTTAATTGGCGAAGGCGCCGACTATGTTGACGTAGGCGGTGAAGCTACCAACCCTTGGGCTAAGCCAATTGACGCTAATCAGGAGTGGACCCGAATTGAAAAGATTGTTAGTGCTCTACTAAAAAACTACCGAGATAAAATATCGCTCGATACCCGGCACCCCGAAACCGCCAGACGATTCTTGGAACTAGGCGGAACAGTGCTAAACGATGTGTCGGGCTTTTGTGACCCAAAGATGATCGAGGTGGCTTCAATATACAAACCGCTGTGCATAATTAACCACTTCCCCGGCTCTAGCCCGGCAGAAGTGCATAAACAACAAGTGGACGATGCAGGACAAGTGAAGTCTGACCTGCTCCGCAAAGCAATGCAGCTACAAAAAGCTGGTATACCAAGAGATAAAATCATACTAGATCCAGGCATCGGCTTTGGAAAAACAATGGATTTGAATAGCAAGTTACTGAATTTTCCACAAGACGTGCCTGACTGGCCGGTTATGATTGGGTATTCGAGAAAGCGTTTTTTAGGCGACCAGCGCTTTGAGCTAGATCCAAATCTGGAAGCAGCAAAACAATGTGTAAAAGCCGGCGCTAAATACCTACGCGTCCACGATGTAGCCCCTACTGTGGAGTTGCTCAAAGCCTTGTAGACTCGAAAGCGCATATCAAATGTGATATTATTGTCGGTACAAATCATGACAACCGACACCCAAAAAATCGGACAAATGATCTCGGCAGTGCGTCGCCAACGAGGACTCACTCAGACTGAGATGGCCAAGCAACTCAAAACCTCGCAAAGTGCAATTAACCGCATCGAGAAGGGCAATCAAAATGTCAGTATCGAGATGCTCGCGCGCATTAGTGAGGTGCTTAATAAAGAAATAGTCTCGCTCTCGGGCGAGTCGATTAGTTTTAAGGTTGAGGGCGCGCAGAAACTCTCCGGATCTGTTGACGTCAAGGTTTCTAAGAACGCCAGCATGGGATTGCTTTGTGCCGCGCTACTAAACCAAGGAACCACGACACTTAAGCGAGTGCCTCGAATCGAGGAAGTAAATCGCATCCTTGAAGTTCTTGGCAGCATCGGCGTCGGCATTCGTTGGAAGCCTAACGGCGACCTCGAACTCAAGCCCCCAAAGAAGCTTGCGTTAGATAAAATGGACGTCAAAGCAGCTCGAAAAACTCGTACTGTCATCATGTTGCTTGGTCCGCTAATGCATATCTTTAATGAGTTTAAGCTTCCCTACGCTGGAGGCTGCGATCTTGGGACCCGCACCGTGCAGCCACACTTATTCGCGCTTGAGGACTTTGGTGTCGACATCAAAGCCACGCGTGGTTACTACGACGTTAAGGTTAAGGCCAAAAAGCCAGACACCATCGTGATGTATGAATCAGGCGACACACCAACCGAAAACATCCTGATGGCTGCAGCAAAGCGCGAAGGCACAACTGTCATTAAGTTTGCTTCCGCAAACTATGCGGTTCAGGATCTATGCCTGTTCCTCAAATTGTTTGGGGTTAAGATCGATGGCATAGGCACCACCACTTTGACTGTCACTGGTGTTAAAAAGTTTAACAAAAACGTCACCTACGCCCCAAGCGAAGATCCAATTGAAGCAATGCTGTTTATTTCGATCGCCGCCACCACAAAATCTGCAATAACCATCCAGCGCTGCCCGATAGACTTCTTGGAACTAGAGCTTCTTAAACTTAAAAAGATGGGCTTTAAGTATAAAATTCTCAAACGCTACAAAGCCAACAACGGCTATACCGAACTTGTTGACATCAAGACTCAGCCCAGTGACCTAGTGGCACTAGAAGAAAAACTATACGCTCGCCCATTCCCCGGCCTTAACATTGATAACTTACCTTTCTTTGTGCCGATTGCCGCTGTTGCAAAAGGTCGCACGCTGGTGCACGACTGGGTGTTTGAGAACCGAGCAATCTATTACACCGAGCTAAACAAGCTCGGCGCCAAAGTTACTCTGGCCGATACTCACCGAGTTTACGTTGATGGACCAACCAAGTTTAAGGCAGCCGAAATCGTTAGCCCGCCAGCGCTCAGACCGGCCGTAATCATCTTGATTGCCATGCTGGCAGCCGAGGGAACTTCGATTCTAAGAAACGTTTACTCGATTAACCGCGGCTACGAAGACCTAGCGGAACGACTCAACCAGCTCGGCGCTCAAGTTAGCATTTTGCGTGACATCTAGTTTGTAGCCAATTCCGCGTACTGTTTTTATTAGCGGATAGTCAAAGTCTTGATCGATTTTTTGGCGCAAGTACCTGATGTACACCTCTAGGCGATTACTCGAACTGGTAGAGTAGACGCCCCAAACACTAGAAAGTAACTCTTGTTTGGTGAGCGTTACTCCTTGGTTTCTTAGCATATGCTCAAGCAGCGCAAACTCTTTGGGCATAAGTTCAATAGGCTGACCGGCTCGCTCAACGGTGTAGGCAATTGGATTCATTGTCAGGTCCCCAGCTTTAAGTTCTAGCGGCAACACTTGCTGTGGCCGGCGCAGCAAAGCCTGAACGCGAGCCAATAGCTCACGCATCCCGAATGGTTTAGCTAGGTAGTCATCGGCTCCAGCGTCTAGTCCAATTACGCGGTCTTCGATGCTGTGACGACCGGTTAGCATTAGTATCGGCGTATTAAGTCCGGCGGCCCTCACCTCTTGGCAGACTCCTAGTCCAGACTTGTTTGGTACACCAATATCTAGTATCACTACGTCGTAGTTGTTGCTGATAATTTTCTTGAGTGCTTGTTCGCCGTCAAAAACGCAGTCTACGATTAAACGATGCTTGGTTAAGTAGGTTTTAAGTAACCTAGACAGGTGAATATCGTCTTCTAACACTAAGGCCCTCATTGGGGGTAGCTCCTTTAATGTAACAACTATAGCCTTTTGGCAAGTACATGCCAAACATAAGCAATCTACTTTAATTAGATTTTAATAATCGACTGGGGTGGGAGTGAAAGTTTTGAAGTAAGTAATTATATAATGAGTTATATAATTACTTAGTCTTGGTGAGGTGTGTTTGTAGAGTTATCTTCGTGATCTTCGTCAACATCATGATCATCTTCGTCTTCGTGATCTTCTTCATGATGATCATCATCTTCATCGTGATGCGCTTCTTCCTCATGTGAGTGCGAGTCATGATCGTGACCGACATCTATTTGGTCGTGCAACGTAGTTGCAGCTATACCTACAACTAAAACTCCCGCCACAAGCAATATGGCCGGTAGATCAATCAGCACTTTGTGCTTACTCTGCTTGTGAATCGATGGAATAATGTCGGAAACTGCTATGTAGATGAAGAATCCGGCAGTTAGGCCCAGCAACGCCTCCACCGGAAAGTTTGCGCCCTGGCCAAGCTGAAAGAACAACACGGCGGCAACTGTTGTTGCCATAGCGCTGACGATATTGACTATAATTACCGCTCGCCTAGAAAACCCTTTGTTAAGCAGTAGTCCAAAATCGCCGATCTCCTGCGGGATCTCGTGGGCCGCAACCGCCAATGTAGCTACAACTCCACTTGGCACACTAATTAAGAACGCTGCAGCTATCGCTACTCCGTCAATAAAATTGTGAACCGTGTCGCCAACAATAATCATTGAGGCTTTAGGATCTAGCTTGCTATCGACATGAACATGGTGGTGGTGAAACCAATTAAGAAAGCGCTCAAAGAAAAAGAAGCTGATAATACCTAAAAGAGTAAAGATTAAAACTTCATCGGCTTCGCCGGCCTCAATGCCCTCGGGAAGTAAATCAAGAAAAGCCGCACCAAGTAACGCGCCGGCTGCAAAAGGCGTGGCATACTTTGCCAACTTTCCCGCAAAGGATTTACGGCTCAGCAATAGCAAGCCGCCGAGTAGTGAAACTATGCCACCGATTAATGAAAAGAATATTACTGTAGATAGATTCGTCATGCTTACAATGTTAGGTGTCTGTAATAATTTTTGCAAATTTGTCGCATTATCCTTATAATCTGCGACATGAGTTTTGAAGAAAAAATGAAACAAAGTGGGAATAGCGTAACTTCGGCCAGGCGAAGCATTTATAAGCTCCTTAAGCATGTCGATATGCCCATGAGTATTCAAGAAATCGCCGGCGAATCGCCGACTATCGACCGTGCTACTGTCTACCGAACCATTGAACTGTTTGAGAAACTTGGAATCGTTAAGCGTGTTTGGTTTGGGTTTAGAAGTAAAGTCGAGTTAAGTGATCTTTACCAAGAACACCATCACCACTTGGTGTGCGAATCTTGTGGCCGAATCATCAAGATTGATCACGCTAACTTAGAGCGTATGGTTTCTAGAATTACCAAAAAGAATAACTACCTTCCGACCAAGCATCACATCGAGATTTTTGGTTTGTGCGAAGAATGCCAGCTAAAAAAGTAGTGGGGGTCTTTAAAAATTAACAGATGGCAGGTATAATCGCCTCTGTTCTGTTAACACCGTTGCAGGGTTAGTGAAGCGGTCAAACACGGCAGACTGTAAATCTGCTGGCTTATGCCTTCGTAGGTTCGAATCCTACACCCTGCACCAAACTAATAATCCGGCCGGAGGTCGGGTTTTTAGTTTGGTATTGAGTTTAGAAAGAGAACCGTGTCCGCCGCAGGCGGAAGGTTCGGTGGAGCAGGAACACGCGCAAAAGTTTACTTTGAGCATGTGACTGCGGAGAAGGACGAAGTCCGCTATCCCTCTCCCTGCACCAAAACGTCTACGCTTGCATAATCGGCCAATAAACATAGATAATCAAACAATGGCAAAAGAAGGCTTAATACTTACTGGATTTATGGGGATGGGAAAATCGACCGTTGGGCCGGCTGTGTCCGAACGTCTTAATATTACCTACTATGATACTGACGACTGGATGGAAACTGAGGGTGGGATTGATGTCCCTCATCTGGTTAGAACCAACATGTCGGAGTTCCGAAGAATCGAAGCGGAGGCGCTGAAAACAATACTCGACCAAGAACCAGGAGTAGTATCAACTGGCGGTGGAATAGTAAGTACCGAGTTTGGCCAAACTGCTTTACGGGCTGCCGCCGTGCCCGTGGTCTGGCTACAGGCTCCGTTTGAGGTGGCGGCTAGTCGAGTTGTTAGTGATCCAGGAAGAGAACGACCTTTGTTTAGCGATGTAGAAAGCGCTCGAGCCCTGTTTAATGAGAGACAACAGTGGTATGAAGAAACGGCCGACTGCATAGTTGACGCCTCTCAGCCTGCAGAGCAAGTTACTGAAGACGTAGTTTCAGCTGTTAGTTAGATAAACTCAGCCGCACAATGCGCTCAGGCTTAAGTTTGTTTATTGTCTTCTTTGAGACATTATTCGATCCATTTTTGCGCGTCCTGCCTCTCGCAGAGCAGGTAATCGACTTGTCGGTGATGGATCGCGCAATCTAAGTTCATAATGCGCAAACTCGCCTTGGCTGGCAATTCTATCAAGAAGTGCTAGCGCAACAACTGCGCCGTCGTGAGCCCAGCCTTTATACATCTCGGGCTGAGCAAGCCGTGAGTGTGATTGTTCTTCATCTAACCGCGAACGGGTAAACATGCCCCCGATCAACTTAGTTCCATCCGGTTGTTCGTGGCTAAAGTGATATGAAGAAATAGCCACAGTCTCAGTATCATGTTCGAGTCCAATGGCTACGTTAATAGCGCCATCGCCAGTATCTATCGCCAGCGTAGATCCGGCTAGCATCTCTGGCGGCAAGCCGTCAGCCAAATACGGACCAATGAAGGGAGTTAGTACTTCACCAGCTCGGTTGAATGCTGCGTCGACATCACTCATCATCTCTTCTAGGCTAGGTATGTTCTGTTCAGTCTCTGTCATAAGCTAATCATACAAGCAAATTCTGATCTAAGAAAGCACTACCCTTTTGAGTTCTAGCTCCCGCCCAAACAACTCCGCGGCTAGTTGCCGTGTGTCATCAGTAACGTCAGTCAGCTGAAACTCTGAGGCCGAGTCTTTGCTTAGTTTGGCTTCAACTTCTTGATGTTTGTCTAAATATGCTTTTAGTTTTGCAGGGATAAATTCGTCTTGCGAGATAAGCTCGATTTCGCCTACTCGCTCTTTGATTTGCTGCTTTAAGTAAGGATAGTGCGTTGATCCTAAGATTAAAGTATCAATTGAGGATTCGACGAGCGGGCGTAAATACTCGTCAAGAATCGGTCCAACCCACCTTACGCCGTTGTTTTCAATCAGCGGAACCAGCAAGGGTGCTGCTTGCTGAAAAACTTCGATGCTAGGATCTAGCTTTTTGATCTCTGACTCAAACGCCCCAGAACTAACCGTACCCTTAGTGGCCAAAACACCAACCCGCTTGTTTTTTGTCTTGCTAACCGTCTCTTCGGCGGCGGGGACTAATACGCCCAGAACTCGGCGATCGGGGTAATGTTGCGGAACGAGCTCCTGTTGGATGCGGCGCAAGGCCTTAGCCGAGGCAGTGTTACACGCAACAATCACCAGCTGGCAATCATTATCCAAAAGATGCCTCAAAGACTGTTCTGTGAACTCATAAACGCTATCTAGCGAACGATTGCCATACGGAACACGCGCCGAGTCACCCAAGTAGAGATAGTTATGTTCCGGAAGATCTCTAATCAAACTATGAGCGATCATTAGTCCACCGAGGCCAGAATCAAATACGCCAATTTTCATACTTAACTACATTATACGAGAAAATTGCTAAATTCGATTGGCTGGTTTAAGCGGCGAGCACAACTGGCTCGTCCAAGGTAGGCTCCTCGGGCTCAATAGCTGCGTCTACTGCGTAAGCGCCGGCCAATAGCTCTCGGATATGTTGATCGCGCAGGCTTTCGACAGCCTCCTCGATGGTTGGGTTTCCAAAGTCTGGTATTTCGTATGCCATATTTTTGTGTTAGTTAATAATACTTATGATTATATACCCCCATGTAAAGACCTGGCTAGAAATTTGTCGTACAATATGCAAATGACCCCAGAAAGTTCCAAAATCGAGCGTACATATGTAACGCTAACTTTGCTTTCGACCTTTGCGGCATCGTTTATTTGGGGAATCAACACGCTATTTTTACTTGATGCCGGATTAAGCAACACCGAAGCGTTCGCGGCTAACGCTTTTTTTACGCTCGGCCAAGTCATTTTTGAAGTGCCAACTGGGGTAGTTGCCGACATTTGGGGACGCCGAGCTTCCTTTTTGCTAGGTGCTGGATCTTTGTTAATCACCACCTTGCTCTATCTACTGCTTTGGCAAGTCGGAGCACCCTTTTGGCACTGGGCGCTAGTATCCGCTCTGATCGGTCTGGGTTTTACCTTCTTTAGCGGCGCAACCGAAGCCTGGTTGGTTGATGCGCTGCACTTCACAAAATTTAAGGGCAATCTAGAATCCGTTTTTGCCAAAGGTCAGGTCGCTGGCGGTATTGCGATGCTTAGTGGTTCGGTGGCTGGAGGCTTTATTGCCCAAGCTAGCAACCTAGGCGTTCCTTACTTGGTGCGTTCTGGCTTCTTGGGCCTGCTGTTCATTGTCGCCTTCATCGCCATGCGAGATGTTGGTTTTGCGCCGGTTAAAAGCAAGCGGCCAATGCGTGAGGTAAAGAAGGTGCTAAATGCCTCTATTGAACATGGTTGGCGAAATCCGCCGGTTCGCTGGCTAATGTTGGCTGCGCCGTTCTCGGCTGGGGTTGGATTTTACGCATTCTACGCCATGCAGCCCTACCTACTAGAGCTTTACGGCGATCCGAACGCTTACGGTGTGGCAGGCTTGGCAGCAGCAATCGTGGCCGCAGCTCAGATTGGTGGCGGCTTATTAGTGCCGTTGATTAGACGAGTCTTCTCTCGCCGATCAACAATTGTGGTACTGCAGGTAATTCTAAGTGCGGTGGCTCTGGGCTTAGTGGGTTGGGCGCAAAACTTCACCTTAGCCATCGCCGTGTTGGTGGTTTGGGGATTGTTGTTTGCAGTTGTTGGCCCAATCAGGCAATCGCTCATCAATAGCTTGATTCCATCTAAGCAGCGAGCAACTGTTATCTCCTTCGACTCCCTGATGAGCTCAGCCGGTGGCGTAGTGTCTCAGCCAGCACTCGGAAGAGTAGCGGACGTTTACAGTTACGGCGCTTCTTATGTGGTAGCAGCCGCGATTCAGCTCTTAGCCTTGCCGTTTGCGTTAGGAGTGCGTGCTCGAAGCGGTTCGGCAGACGAGATTAAGAAGTCTTAAGTCGAACAAAACGACGCTTGCCGGCCTGGAGAACATCATCGCTATCAACCTTAAACTCGTCTTCTAATGCAACCTTGTTTTGATTGAGCTTTACGGCGCCCTGTTCTAGCAATCTTCGGGCTTCAGAATTACTAGGAGCAAGTCCGGAATTACTTAGAAGCTCAATCCAGCTAGATTCACCCTGTAATTGATAATCGCTGATATCCTCAGGCAAAGCTCCTTCGCTAAACTGGCTAGTCCAGTTAGCCTGAGCCTTATCCGCAGCTTCACTTGAGTGATACATGCTAACAATCTCGTGGGCTAGGCGCAGTTTTATATCTCGCGGATTGGCGCCATCTGACAGTTCGGTTTGTACCTTGGATATCTCTTCGAGGGGCAGCCTGGTGCAGTCAATAAAAACCTGAGCGATTCCGGCATCAGCAAGCGCCATGACACCGCCAAACATTTCGTCTGGATCGGCTTTTAGCGAAACTCCAGTGCCAAGGCTCTTGCTCATAAGTTTCTCGCCGGTTTCGGGGTTTTCTAGCAAGGTTGTGGTAATAACAAACTTCTCTTTGTCCTTGAGGCGCTTAAGTAGTGTGCGCCCAGCAAGCATATTAAATGTCTGGTCTGTTCCGCCGATCTCAACGTCAACATCCATCGCTACTGAGTCATAGCCTTGCATTAGAGGATAAAAGAATTCGTGGACAAACAATGGCTTGTTGGCGTCAATTCGTTTCTTAAAGGCATCGCGCTCAATCATTTGCTGCACCGTAAAGTTTGAGGCTAGCTCAACCGCATCGGCAAAACTTAACTTACTTAGCCACTCGGCGTTAAATTTAAACTCGATAGGATTCTGATCGTCTTCAAAGTTTAAAATCTTGCCGATCTGCTCTTTAAAACTGCTCAAATTATCGGCAACTTGGTCTGGTGTTAGGGGCTGGCGTAAAGAAGTTTTATCGCTCGGATCACCAATCATGGCTGTAAAGTCACCAACTAATACAATTATCTTGTGGCCAAGTTTGTGTAGGCGCTCTAACAATAAATAGTTAGTGGAGTGACCAAGATGAACGTAGTCGGCAGTTGGATCGATACCAACATAAACACGCAACTGCTTGCCAGACTCAAGGGCAGATTTAAATGCCTTAGGATCAGGGTAGATGGTGTCGACGGAGCGGCTTAACAGCTCCTCAATAGACGCTGGGTCGGTTGAGATACTCATAGATTATGCCCTTAACTGTAACTCAATCAGTAGTCGGTTCACAAGCCCGGTTCAGCATCGCGCTGAGCTAGAAAGTCTTGTATGCGTTTAAGCGAGCGAAGCTTAACCTCATCTGCAGCTAATAGCCCATCTATCACAATTGCGACTTGATCGTCGGTAAAATAATCTCCGCTCGCATTGATGGCTCCATCAAAACCGTTTAGAAACTCCGCGACTCTCATTCTAGGAGCGTACTCACCATTTTCTGTAGCAATTGGCGTCGAGAAGCCAACGTAAACTGCGCGACCGATAGGTTGTCGATCGTAAGCGCAGGCGTCACCTCCGCCAGCGTAAATTTCCTCGCCGGTAATTGTAAATTCAGCTTGTTGTGTCCAGGTAAAGCCAGCCTCGTCTGTTAGGTAGCAGGCAGCAAGATCAACAATCCCAGCCGCTTCACAGGCCTCTAAGGCCTGAGCTTGCGCTTGGTCTAGTAAGGTTTCTGGTAGTGCTCGTGAATCAAATTCTGTCATAAATTCTGGGGTGCCTGATGGGACTTGAACCCACGGCCTTCGGTACCACAAACCGACGCTCTAACCAGCTGAGCTACAGGCACCACATGTGGTTACGCTGCTTAACTTAACACAATTTGCACTGTTTGACCACTGTTAAATACACGAAATCGTGCTAAAGGTTCGAGGCAAAAGCACTTAGTGTCCGGTCAATTACCAACGACCTCGATTTTTAGGCTTAAACATCCTACCCACATTCGGAGTTTTAATTCCTTTGATCATTGCTTCAAAATCATCATCTTTGACTGGAATTTCGGGTCTCGGTTTGGGCTCCGGAAGGTCAATCTCGCCTCTTTGAGTTGTGTAGAAACCTCGCACTGCGTGCCTAACGGCACCCGAATGCTGAAGGTGTGAAAATTGTGCCCTAACCTTAGCAAACTCTTCGTCGTCTAGCATGCGACCAAATAGATTGTAAATAACCTCGCCTAGGCGCATGGCTTTTTGGGATGTCAGTAGATCGATAATGTCTTGGTCGCTGACCAAGGCTCCGAGAGTTTTTGACTCAATCTTTTTAGCTGCCCCGTTATCAGATCGGTGATCCATAAGATCTATGCCTGGTTGAGACTCGGCTGGTTCTGGCACTAGCTCTGCTGGTACTTCCTCGGGTACGGGCTCTTCTGCTACTAATTCAGGTCGCAAAAGCTCGCACATTAACTCGTAATGATCTCCGAAATCTAAGTAGTGCCTAGTACCCCGAGTTTTGCCGGTTGTGCTCCACTCAATTTCAATGCCGGCAGTAGCCAGCGCAGACTGAGCTTCGTCTCTGAATTCTTTAAAGGTCGCGGTGGTAAGGGGATTTTCCAGCTCGCTTCCCACATCTCGGCGTACTTCTTCGGCGCGCATACCTTGGTTGTCTAAGAAGTAACGCAAAATTGCAGCCGCATCAAGCGACATTACAATGTCGTTCTCGTCTCTTGGTTGAGGCTCTTCTTCGACCGGAGCAACCGGAGTCTCATTTATAGCTATAAAGACCGAGTCCAGAGCATCGTAAACACGTTCGGCGCTATCGTTTAGCTCGTCGACCCAGTCTTGGGTTACGGTAGTTGCACCGTCGGTTGCAACGATACCAAGGCCAGCAATCGCATCATGACTAGCTCGCTCAATGCGCTCGGCTAGCTCTGCAAATTCGGCTGAAATAGTAGCTGGATCAAAGTCTGGCATAATAGCCTCCAGCATATCTGTCGACTTGATCTCAAGCAAGCATAAGCTAGCTAGTCTATGTAGCCGACCATTTTTAGCAGATCGTGTAAGTCGTGGATCAAATCCGATTTAGCGTAACACTCTTGTGGTGTTAGCCATTTGTAATCTGAGTGCGCCGAGTCTTCAAGCCTTACTTCGTGGTGATCATCAATCTTGATTCTGTAAGTTACGTATTCATAAGGTGTGTCTGGAGCTGGTAAGAAATCAAAGACACCTAGTAGTTCCAGCTGTGAGGCCCCGCCACTGTAACCGGTTTCTTCCTCGAGTTCACGAAGTACAGCCTGGTCGTCAGTCTCGCCGGGCTCTACCTTTCCGCCTGGCAGACCCCAGGTGTTTCCGTGGGGCTTGTGGCTGTGTCGCAGCAATACCAGAAACTTGCCGTCATATTCTAAAAAACAACCTACTATTCTCATTAGATAATCTTAGCAAAACCATGCTATAACGCACGCTGCTTGAATAAAGTATCAGCATAATCGATTATGTAAGTATGAATAACGAGCAGCAAAAGCTTGAGATTATGATAAAACTACCTCGGGGATTGAGTCTACCGGGTGGTCTGGTGGGGGCTGTCGCAAAAACTAAACTTTGCGACAAAGACACCTCTATATACACGCCCTCCTTTCGTAAGATAAGGCGTAGGGATGAATTTAAGCCGATAGTCCCCGTTAAAACTGCTGCGAATTGGGAGCAGCACTTTAATAGTCCGCCACACGATACGCGAGCACCCTGGGGGCGTGTGACTAGCCATCAAGAAGGCGAGGGCGGGCGTGGAATTCATTCTTTTTATGTAACTCGATTAATTGCTATTACCGACGAATCCGTCACGCATAATACTGCGCAAAAAATTTATCACTCACTGGATGACTGGGCACAATTACTATGCGACTGGTATGAGGTCTACTTTCAAACAACCAGAGGAAATTCCTTAGAAGTAAAGCAGCACTCCAAGCATCATGAGGGGGTACAAGTTGATAGCAATGGAAAAATCGACAGCGAACTGAAGTGTAAGCATCCAATCGCAATTACACTTGAGGTGGGCGACAAGCCTAATATACGACCGCAAGACTGGAGACGCATACTGGAACTTACTGGCATGGAGTCTGCGCCTCCTGAACCACATATTTTGTTACGAGATTCTCGAATTGAATATGGCAGAAAAAATTATCGGAGATGTGTGCTCGATGCAGCAACTGCAGCTGAAATGGCTTTGATTAAGTTGCAAGATTCCACCCTTTTAAATACAGACTTGAAAATTGCTAAGTCAGTTAGGAAAAAGTACCGAGGAATTTACGAGCTTGTGGAATACCTCAAGACTACAGAAGTAGAATTTCCAAAAGACCAAATAAACAATGACGTCGCAAAGCCTAGGAACAAAGCCATACATGAGGGGGTTATGCCTAGCAAGGAACAAGCGGTGGCATGTTTAGAAAAAGCGACGGAGCTAGTAAACCGAGCTTTTCCTATTAATTAGGGGTTCTCCCGCGCACAAACTTTGACGACCGAACCTGGTGCTTTGCACCTTCAGGTTCGATGCTTGTCAGAACTACCACGAAAACAAAACCACCCCTTGGGTGGCATTATTTTCGTGGTACCCCGGGCAGGAATCGAACCTGCGACACGTGGGATAGAAGCCCACTGCTCTAATCCGCTGAGCTACCGGGGCATGTTTGTTGCCACTTCGGGGCCCCCGCAAAGTTCCTACTTTGTGGGGAAGAGGAGGAATGACGGAAAACTTACATCGCATGGACAGCGACACTTGTTCTTGTTCATGCCAGTAAGTTTGTAGTCCATTCCGACGTGGTGCGGGATAACGGAGTCGAACCGATGTCCTCAGTTTGGAAAACTGATATATTAACCGCTATACGAATCCCGCGTCTTGCAAATTATATCAGAGAGAGTTCAGTAGCGCAGCAGCAACCACCGGAACAAACAAGTTATCAAAACCGCCAGCAAAGGCTCCTTCTACGCCAGTCAGGAACAAAGATCCTGCAATCACCGCTGCCAGCCTAAACTGCGTTACGTCTCCGACCAAAACAAATGTGCTCATCAAAACTAGGGTTACGATAAAGAACACTGTGCTCCCGTAGAAAGTTTTATATCCGCCCAATGCTCTATAACGGCGCTTCCCTCGCCACTTACCAAAAACTGCCGCCAGGCCATCAGATAGAGCCAGCACCAACACAGCAAACGAATAAACCACCGGGTCTTTAAATATAACGGTAACGGCAATAATTCCTATCGGGTACAAAAAATGCCCCAGTGTCCAACGCGGCACATCCTCAATCGATTTAAACAGGTGGAGTATTCCCGATAGCAGTATCAAACCGATAAACAATGAGATGTTGATCAAAACAATCTCACGGCGATTCATATAGAGCGGCAGCGTAGCTAGAAATAACCCAACAGATATATGAATTAGCTTGCGAGCGTACTCACCGTGGACCAAACCAAATCGCTTCATCGCCTCGGCTACTAGCAGAATCACCCACATTACCAGGATGGCAAAAACCAGATCAATTATGTTTACGTGGAATATCATTAACGCTAATTATACGACGATCGCGTAAAAGCTTATCATTGATGCAACAGTGGTTTTAGGTTATAGTATGCAAATTATGTCTGTTGACGTTTTTGACCCCATTCCCTGCTTGGACGAAGCTCGTGAACTAAAGGTTGGCTTCAGAGATCACCCGATTGATCCTGATCAGCCGCTTTTTGATGAACCGCTGGTTGCATTGGCCGATTACGGTGTTGAAGGTGTTAACTACTACAGTCAACCCAACAATGCCACCATCGATCCGGTTGAAGGCGTAACTCCCAACGTATTTGTGCGTCGCACCGTAGCCGAGAAGTTAGCTGCCGCCGATGAGTTTCTTTTAGCCCACGACGGATTAGCGGCAATGTTTGATGGCCGTATTAAACTCTACGTTCGCGACGGCTTTCGGTCTCCGGTTTTGCAGGAACACTTAAACAATACTGTGATCCCAAATCTGATCCGGACTCAGAATCCGCAGTGGTCCGAGCAGCAAGTAGCCCAGCGTGCTTCACAAGTTATGACTTCCGGTCTATGGAGTGAGTCCTCTATACCTCCGCACTTCACAGGTGGCGCCGCCGACGTAATACTGGTCAGAGCCGATGATGGATCGATTATTAACACCGGTTTTAAAATCGTTACTCTCGGCAGCGAAGCAATTCACACCGACCACCTAGAAGCCATTGATGTTGAAGAACATGAACTAGTGCTGGCTCGCTATGCTCGGCGCGCTTTGTATAATGTTTTAACTTCCAATGAAGTCGGCAATGTGGCGATGACTAACAATCCAACTGAAACTTGGCATTTTTCTATTTACGATCAAATGTGGGCCCGACTCAGTAACCAGCCCGCAGCACTCTATGGAGTCCCGCCCGAAATACCAGAGGAATTAAATCTGGTGGAAATTAATAATTAGCTCTTGGTCGGGGTGAGAGGACAGCGCTCCGGCTTCGCGCGGGGCTAACCTCCGAATTATTTTGCTCGCTCGTAAAGTGCGCTTAACGCACCTCGCTCGGCCAAGCAAGGAAAACATAAAGCCAAGACTTTGGCTTTATGCCTATCGGTCGGAGGTTCAAGACCAACAATCAGCCAACCAAAAAGGGCCACAAAGCGGCCCCCTTTGGTTGGTCGGGGTGAGAGGACTTGAACCTCCGACCTCCGCGTCCCGAACGCGGCGCGCTACCACTGCGCCACACCCCGATCAATAACTAAGTCTATCAAACGGTATTAGTGCGGTGAAAGGACATCGCGCGGCTAAGAAGTGAGTGAAAGGGGCCGCCTTCGGCGCGTTTCCTCATGTGCTCGAAGTAAACTTCTGCGCGCATTCGTCACGAACGAACCTTCTGCTACGCAGTACAGGTTCTCGGGTCTATGCATCCGCACCAAGCAAAAAGCCCTGCATTAGCAGGACTCTTTGCTTGGTCGGGGTGAAAGGACTCGAACCTTCGACCCCCGCGTCCCAAACGCGGTGCGCTAGCCAACTGCGCTACACCCCGACGAACAGAGGCGATTATACCAACTCAAACCGATAAATACTACTGTTTTGTAGCTGCTTTACGGTACTCATTTCTTCTGGTTGACGATTCTCAGCTATCACTTGTACCATTCTACCGGTGCCGTTGTGACTAACAACTAAGATGTTCTCAGCAGGCAAAGCCCGTAACTTATCTAAGCCTCGCTTAACTTTTTCGTACATTTCTTGCTTAGAATCAGCACCGGTGATGGGAGGTCCATTTTTTTCACGTTCAAAATACTCGTCTCTTTTCATGCCGGTTGCTTCACCAACATTTCGTTCAGTCAGCTCTGGTATGATCACAATCTTGTCGGAATCATAACCGATAACATTGGCGATAATTTTAGCACTATCTAGTGCTCTAGATTTAGGAGAGCTAACGACTAGGTCTATGCCCTTTGACCTCAGCTCTTCAGCAACACTCTTTGCTTGATCTCGGCCAATGTCAGTCAGCGGAGAGTCAATCCCATCGCCAGCAATTACGCCGTCGCGATTAGCTTGACTCTCGCCGTGCCTAACAAAGTAAACAGTTTTCACTGCTACTTAGCGAACTCGATAGCGCGAGTTTCGCGAATTACATTTACTTTTATTGTGCCCGGGTACTGCATTGTCGATTCAATCTTGTTGGCAATATCTCGGGCCAGCTTGATGGCGCTAAGGTCATCGATATCTTTGGGACGAACAACCACACGGATTTCGCGACCGGCAGAAATAGCGTAGGCCTTGTCGATCCCTTGGAATCCAGTAGCAATATTTTCGAGTTCTCGCATGCGCTCAGCAAAGTTCTCGGCACTAACGTTACGAGCACCGGGGCGTGCCGCGCTAATTGCGTCTACGATACGCACCACCAAGGCCTCGGGAGTTGTAGCCTCGACATCATCGTGGTGAGCCTCAATCGCGTGCGCAACTTCTTCTGGCAGACCGTACTTACGAGCCAGCTCGCCGCCAATGTGGTGGTGCTTGCCCTCAATCTTGTGCGTTAACGCCTTACCAAAGTCGTGTAGCAAAGCTGCAGTTTTGGCAACACGCACATCAGCACCGATTTCATCGGCAATCATGCCAGCTAGGTGTGACATTTCGGTTGAGTGCTTGAGCACATTCTGGCCGTAAGAAGTTCGGTATTTTAGCTCACCTAGGTAGCGCATGACTTCTTTTGGAATGCCCACTACGCCGACTTCGCGGCAAGCATCTTCGGCTGCAAGATCAATGTCTTTATCCATTTGTTTGTGCGCTTTTTGAACAACTTCTTCGATACGAGCTGGATGCACTCGGCCATCTTTGAGTAACATTTCGAGGGCAATTCTGGCAGTCTGGCGCCGAATCGGATCAAAACTAGAAAGAATAATCATGCCTGGCGTGTCGTCAACTAATATGTCGACGCCGGTCTCTCGCTGCAAGGCCTGAATGTTTCGGCCTTCTTTACCGATAATGCGGCCCTTCATTTCTTCGTCGTCGAGTTTAACGGCGGTCACTGTTCGCTCGGCCGTAACCTCGGAAGACATACGCTCCATGGCGGTTAGCAGCACCAGTTGAGCCTGTTCTTCGGCGTCTTCTTTGGCGGTATTTTGCAACTTAGCGACCAGGCCTTTTAGGTCCTCTTTAATGTCGCGCTCGGTCATTTTCATCAACTTATCAGCGGCCTCTTGCTTGGTAAGCTTGGCAACTTTTTCGAGCTTGTCTTGTTGTTTTGAGCGAATGGCTCTAATCTCATCTTTGAGTTTTTCCATCTCGCCTTCGCCAGTACGTAGCCGCTCGGCTCGCTTGTCGAGTTCGTCAAGTTTCTTGTCGAGATTTTCCTCGCGCGAGAGAATTCGCTCTTCGGTTTTCTTTAGCTCGTTGCGAGCTTGACGCTCAGCCTTGCGGGCTTCATCAGCAATCTGATCGGCCTCAGCTTTGGCTTTTCGGATCTCGTCTTGAGCCTTTTTTTCAGCATCACGAAGAGTCTTTTCGGCTTTTTTATCGACTTCGCCAAGTCGTTTTTTAGTTACAGCTGTCGACGCTCCGAATCCGGCAACAATTGCCACGGCGCCGACCACAAGAGTAATTGGGTCCATAGTTTTCCTTTCTGCACCTCTGTCCTGCGGGCCAAACTGTGCGTGTTTGGCTAGTTGTATCACCGCCCAACAAAGATGTATATCACTATCTAAATTTTTCTAACTGGACTTCCTCACACAATAAAGAAATCTGTACTTATAATACGCGTCTTAGTTTTGCTTGGTCAATGCCAATAGCTTTTAGGCTATTTACGAGGCTTAGTAATGTTTGCTTCGCCGCCGTATTCGGGCATAGCAATTTGATCGCTCTCGCCGTTGTTTAATCGTTTAAGCCCTAGTTCAATCCAAGCCGCCTCGCTGGTTGCAACAACCGGCACATCGTTTGAATAAGCTAGGGTATTGGCTATAGTGTGTCCGATTCTCAGGCCCGTAAACGAACCTGGTCCCTTAAACACAATCACGCCAGTTATGTCACCGAGGGCTTTGCCCTGTTTAGCCAATAGTGCTTCGATTTGAGCAAGCAGATCATCCGATAATTCGCGTCCGGCGTTCCAGGTCTTTTGCTCAAGCGTTGAGCCCGAGTTATCAATTAGTGAAATGGCTGCCTCAGGTTGGTCGGTTTTAAGAGTTAAGATCATGCTAGATCCTTAGTTAAGTGTTTGTGAGCAGGGCCAATGATGAGTTCGAGCTTTCTGGTGTTTTCTGTCGGACTCGTAAACTTTATCTGTAGACGATCATCAGGCAGCACTGAGCTTATGACGTCAGACCACTCTACAACAACCGTTTCTTGAGCGTGCCCAATAATTTCCGCTATTTCGTTCTTCATAATTCCAGCATCAGCTAGCCGATAAAAATCAAAGTGGTTGATTCTTAGCTCGTCTTTGGCCTTATAAATTCTGCTAATTGTAAAGGTTGGGCTTGCCACCTGATCGCTACTACCCGCTCCACGAGCCAGACCTCGAACAAACTCAGTTTTACCAACACCAACATCACCGATAAGCTCTATTACCTCTTTGCCTCGGAGGTTTTTTCCAATCGCTTCACCGATCTGTTGCGTATTTGTAAAGCTTTTTGACTCCAGCAGTAAGGTTGTGTCGGTATTCATAACAGCCATAGAGTACGCCAGCAACCACCAATCCCACAAGTACAGTCCTGCTCAAGACTGCCTTTGTCTCGTCGGTTTCGGCAGTATCATCCTCGGAGCTATCTGAGCCTGTGGTGTAAGCACTTAACACCTCTCCTCGGTCGGATAAGCTGGTTGAGCTGCCCGAGAGCTCTGTTTCTCCTTCTAATCCGGCTGGCAATTCACTGTCGGCAAAAACATTAGGCGCGCCTGGGGTCGGCGTCTCTGTCCATTGCCAACCCCCCGAATTATCCTTGGCCCAAGCTTCGTTTGGATCTGCAACTTCGTAAGGTTGAGTTTGGTCAATCGCCTGACCGACAGGACTCATTAGCCTAGCCACTCCTCCACTGTTAGAAAGTGTGAGATTACTATCAATTGAATACACAGCCAGATATGACTTAGGTTTCATGACCTGCGAGGGTAGCGTAAAGGAGTAAGAAAACGTGCTACCGGTCTGGATTGTATAGCCAGATAAGTTAACCGCTTGATTAGTTGGATTATAGATTTCAACAAACTCGTCTTCATCGTCCAGCAATGGTTTATCGGGATCGATGAACAGTTCTGTTAGCTGTAGCGGAGCATTGCTCAAGTTTGCAGCCGACCCTCCGGCCCCGGAGCCAGTTGTAGGCTTGGGGCTGGACGCTGGTGCTGGAGCTGGCTTAGGTTTTGTAACTGGTTTGGGCGTAGAAGTAGGCTGATTAGGCACAACTGCAACTTGGTCGCCGTGCGGAGTTGGCTGCGTGCTAACAAAAAAGTCTAAGCTGTTGTTGTCGGTATCAATAAAGTAGCCATCCTCATTAATCACACGCTTCAGTGACTCGCCATTATCCGGAGCGGTAGCTGGCAATTCCTCTGGTTCTAGTGCGTCACCCCAGCCAACACGGTCGTATTCCGTAACTTCACCGTTACTATTAACCACCGACACTCTCACGTGACCGCCACCGCCCGCCAAGCCGCTGCTCATGACGTCATTGCTGGAGTCTTCTAGGTAGCCACTAGTTGCAACGAGGAACCGCCCACGCGGTTCAATTTTGCCGCTCAGCTCCGCCTTGCTAGTCCAAGTGCTGCCACTCGATGACAAATAGCCGATCGTCCAGCCAGTTAAATCTACTGTCGACCCGCCAAGATTGTGCAGCTCTACAAACTCCTCGCTCGATGAATTTGCCGAGCCGGTTTGTAACTCTGCAATGATTATTTCCGGTGTTGAGTTTGCGCCAGCTATCGATGCGAAAGCTACAACAACGAATCCGCTGAGCGCAATTAATAAGTATTTCATGCCGGTGAGTGTAGCTGTTCCTAGCTTAGAGTAGGATTAGAACCTGTTATTATGGTTATGCTATGTTCCGATCATCTCTTCAGCGCGGATTTACCATCATCGAACTCTTGATAGTAATTGTAGTCATTGGAATTATTGCCGGCTTTGTCGTATTTATTGTTCCTAATTCGCGTGAGCGAAGTTTTTATGCCCGAGGAGAGTCCGAACTCAGAACAATGGGCAACGCCGTTAAGTTTTATGTAGATAAATATGACGAGTACCCAGCCGATGTTAACCGCGGCCTGCCAGCTGGTATCGAGGAGTTTGTTCAGGCCGAAGACGAATGGCCAGACGCTCCGTGGCCAAACAGTGTTTACGACTACGACTACTACGATAATGACGGCGAGACCGTTCAGATAAGTATTCGGTTTTGCCCGATTGGCGGACCTCTTTCTGCTTGTAACTTTCCTGATCAGCCGTGGGCTGCAGACTTTGAAGTAAACAGCAGCATGTACTACTGCATCAAGGGAAACTGTAAAGCCCACCCAGACTCGCCAGCCGACACACCTGGATATTGCATCAACTGCGGCCACAGCGAAGACGATTAGACTAAGTCGAGTACAATATAAGTATGCTGCTTTTATCTGATCAGTTATTAAACCTCCCGATCAATAGCCTTCAGGTGGGTGGCCAGGTTGGAACTATTCTAAGACCGATAATTGATCCAAATAACCTGGAGTTGCCAGCTTTTTGGTGCTCTGGGGCAGTCGGCAATTCTGAGCTTATTTTGCACACGAACGACATTAGAGAACTAAATCAGTTTGGAGCTGTAATCGATGACGAAGATAAACTCACAAGCACCGAAGATCTAGTTCGACTCCAAAAAGTGATAAAACTAAACTTTAATCTGCAGCGAACTTTGGTTGTCACAAACAACGGTTCCAAAATCGGCCGAATCGAGGAATACGTAATAAATACCGACGAATTTTTAGTACAAAAAATTCATGTATCTCAGCCGTTTTTTAAAAGCATCCTAATCGGCAGTCGCATCATTGATCGGCAACAAATTATTAGAGTCGAGGGCAAAAAGATCGTTGTGCAAGAGGCCGAGAATAAAGGGTCGAACCGCGCAAGCGCAATCGCGTTTACTCCTCCTCAAGGGCAGATTTAATTTGATGATAGTTGAAGCCGCGGCGAGCTAAAAAGGCCATTAGTTTCTGATCATCCTCGTAGCGCGCAATCTTGCGCTTCTTTGCGACAAGCTCTTTAAGAGCGGCTTCTTCTGACTGTTCTGAGTCGCCCAGCACTTGATCGATTACGTCTTTGCCTATTCGCTTTTTCATCAGTTCTGCTTGCAGTTGCCTATCGCTGCGCTGAGACAGTCTCCGTCGCTCATCCACCCAGACTTTGGCAAACTGTAAATCATCAAGATACTTAGTCTCAAAAAGACGTTCGATCACACGATCAATTAGCTCTGGTTCATAATCTTTGCGTTTTAGATAATCTCGTATCTCCCACTCGCTACGGCGGCGTCGAGCCAACAGATCATAGGAGCGCATAATTGCCTTGTCTTCTGCGGCCCGGTCTTGAAGTTCATCTAGCCCTGCCTCGGTGACTTCCTGCTCAAGCTTTAGCCCAGATTTTATCAACTCGGGTTCCGAGAGCGAAAAGCTGTACTTGCCATCAACAAAAATCGAATATCGCCCTTGGCGCTTAACTTGGGCTTTGATGTTAGTTATCTTCATTTAGTCTCTTGGGCTGTGTGGGTTTTGCCTCTTCAGCATATCCTTTAAGAGTTGGCACACTGCTCGCTTTTAGTCGTGGCTGGCGGCTTCAATAACCAGAGCCCGAATCTTCTCGAGTAGCTTGGGGTCGTCTGTCAAAGTCTGCTTTGCGGCCTCTCGACCCTGACCGAGCTTAGCGCCTTCGTACTCAAACCAGGCACCAGCTTTGCCAACAATTTCATAGTTGACCGCTAGATCGAGTACGTCACCACTGGTTGAAATACCATTGTTGTACATGATGTCGAACTCAGCCACTCTAAACGGCGGCGCAATCTTGTTTTTTACGACTTTTACGCGCACATGGTTACCAACAATTTTTTCACCATTTTTTAATTGACCAATTCGGCGGATATCCAGTCGAACTGATGAGTAGAATTTTAAGGCATTACCGCCGGTAGTTGTTTCGGGGTTGCCAAACATCACGCCGATCTTCATACGAATCTGGTTGATAAAGATGACCGTCGTACCAGTTTTACTAATAGTTCCGGTTAGTTTGCGGAGCGCCTGGCTCATTAAGCGAGCTTGCAGACCCATATGTGAATCGCCCATCTCGCCTTCAATCTCGGCCCGTGGAACTAACGCTGCCACCGAGTCGACAATAACGATGTCAACGGCGTTGGACCGAACTAGCGTCTCTACAATCTCGAGAGCTTGCTCACCGGCATCGGGTTGAGATATGAGCAGGTTATCAATGTCTACGCCGATTTTTTTGGCGTACTGTGGGTCAAGGGCGTGCTCGGCATCAACAAAGGCTGCAGTGCCCCCAGCCTTTTGGACTTCGGCCAGTATATGAAGCGTTAGAGTGGTTTTACCGCTTGATTCTGGGCCATAAACCTCAATGACTCGCCCTTTAGGGATTCCGCCACCAAGGGCTAGGTCTAGAGAAAGACTGCCAGTTGGTATGGTCTCGACTTCGACCTTCTGAGCTTCTCCCAGCTTCATGATTGAACCTTTGCCGAATTGCTTCTCGATTTGCTCGAGCGCAAGATCAAGTGCCTTGCTTTTACCGCTGTCGGCCCCTGTGTTCGTCTTGGCCACCCCTTTGGCTGCTTTCTTTGTAGCCATTTTTACCCCCAGTTATTTGTGTTCATTATAGCGTTTGTGGTCAGCTTCTAAAAGGGGTGCCTCCCAGTCTCTAATAAAAATCTCATCTGCAACATACCTCTAGTTTTAGCACAAGCATTTAGTTATACTGGCCATATGCGCATATCTGATGCAGCGGTGGAGCAGATTTTGCTTGCCGCCGGCAAAATTAAGACTGAAGATATCAAAAAGCTTGAGGAACAGGTGAAAGCCGACAAAAAGCCTCTTCAGGACATTGTATTAAAGGATAATTTAGTTAGCGAACAGGAGTGGACCAAGCTCTACGCTAAAGAATTTAACTACCCCTATCTTCAGATTGATCCAAAAAGCCTCAAGAAAGAAATTGTTCAACTCATCCCTGAAAAATTTGCCAGGCAGTACAACACGTTATTAATTGAGCTCAATAAAGACGGCTCATACGAGCTAGCCATGGAAGACCCCGACGATGTTCAGGCCATCGACTTCTTAAAAAAGCAGCTGGGCTCAAAAATTAACATTAGCGTTGCTTCAAAGTCCGACATTTTAGCCGGGCTAGATCAATACCGCGAGAACATAACCACCGAGATTAGCGACGTTATTACTGAAGCTGATGAAACCGAGAACGCTAATGAAGAGGTCGACGAAGAAGACATCGCCGAAGACTCACCAATCGCTCAAACCGTTAACCTGATTATCGAATATGCTGTTAAAACCGGCGCCTCAGACATCCACATTGAGCCACACGAAGGCAAGGTCATGGTTCGCTATCGACTCGATGGCGTGTTAAAAGAAGGCAATACGCTGCCTAAAAAGGTCCACGCGGCCCTAGTTTCTCGTATTAAAATCTTGGCTAATCTTAAAATCGATGAACGCCGAGCGCCGCAAGACGGTCGCTTTAAAATCAACCTTAATGGTCGCATTTTTGCCTTTCGTGTTTCGGTCTTGCCGATTGTTGACGGCGAAAAGGTAGTGATGCGAGTGTTGGATGAGTCTAGTGAGCCAGCCAGTCTCGAGCAGCTGGGCCTTTGGGGGGCTTCGTTAGAAAAGCTCAACGGCGTTATTCACGAACCGCACGGCATGGTATTGGTGACTGGGCCAACCGGTTCTGGTAAGTCCACTACTCTACACAGCGTGCTAAACATTCTGAACACGCCGGGGGTTAATATTTCTACCGTCGAGGATCCAGTTGAGTATCGATTGGACGGAACCAACCAGACTCAGGTTAACGATAAGGCTGGTATGACCTTTGCAAACGGCCTGCGCGCACTGCTGCGACAAGACCCTAATATCATCATGGTCGGTGAGGTTCGCGATACCGAAACCGGCTCTCTGTGTGTGCAGGCGGCGCTGACCGGTCACTTGGTGTTCTCTACGCTCCACACAAACAATGCCGCAACTTGTTTACCGCGCTTGCTCGACATGAAGATCGAGCCTTTCTTGATTGCTTCAACAGTACGAGCCGTTGTTGGACAGCGCCTGGTGCGCCGAGTCAATGAGGAAGAGTGCGAACAGTACACCCCAGATGAAAACGAGCTCAAAGAACTTGAAAAAACTTTCAACATTCAAGGCGAAGAAGGCTGGAAAACTGTCTTCGGCTTAGTTAAACAAGCCAACGATAAAGTTGATATCAAATCTGTCAAAGACATCAAACTGTGGCGACCAAAATCAAAGCTAGAAAAGGGTCAGACTGGCTACAAAGGCCGGCAGGGAATCTACGAAGTTTTGGTAAACACCTCCGACATTCAAAAGATGATCATGGCCAACGCCACCAGTGAGGACATAAATAACCAGTCCATTAAAGAAGGAATGGTTACGATGTTTATGGATGGTTTGGTGCGAGCATTAATTGGTCAGACCAGTATTGAAGAAGTGTTGCGAGTTACAAGAGACTAGTCATGACAAAGTTTACTTACACAGCAAAAAATAAAGAAGGCAAGGCCGCTGGCGGAACCGTAGAAGCTTCCGATAAAGCTGCTGCGCTTAGTCTGCTAGAAAAACAATACCTAACCGCTGTTAGTTTGCATGAGGAAAAGACCGGTTTTGACCCAAATAACCTAAACATTGGCTTTCTTAAATCAAAAAAAGTTAAAACCAAGGACATGGTCATTTTTTCTCGACAGCTATCGACCATGGTTAACGCTGGCGTTCCGCTCGTAAGATCTCTTAACACCTTAAAGTCTCAAACCAAGAGTTTGTATTTTCAAGAGGTAATTACTGGCGTTGCGAAAGATGTTGAAAGCGGCACGCCACTAGCCGACTCTCTGCAAAAGTACCCAAGAGTTTTTTCAGATGTGTACATAAATATGGTGAGAGCCGGTGAAGCTGCGGGTATCTTGGATGAAATCCTCAAACGCTTGGCGGTACAACAAGAAAAAGAAGCGACCATAAAAAAGAAGATTAAGAGCGCTTCCATGTATCCGATGGTTCTTTTGGTCATAACCACGGTGGCATTTTTTGCCTTAATGATCTTTATTGTCCCTAAGATCGGCGATATTGTGGTCGATCTGGCAGGAGAAGATACACAACTTCCTCCCTACACCCGCGCCATGCTGGCTTTAAGTGATTTTATGGTCAACCAATGGTACTTCTTTATGGCCATCATTTTTGGGGGCATTTTTAGCTTTAGGCGATACACCAGAACTAAAAATGGCAAGCGTCAGTGGCACAAACTACTACTAAAAATGCCGATCGTTAGCGGAATTTTAACTAAGATTGCTGTGGCTAGATTTGCTAGAACCTTCGCTTCGCTCCTTGGGGCTGGCGTTGGCGTGCTCGATTCTATCCACATCACCGGTCGCGCGGTTGGTAATGTGATTATAAAAGAAGAGTTAGATGCCGCTGCTGAGCAAGTAAAAAACGGTAAGCAACTCTCAGAGCCGTTATCAAATAGTCAGGTCTTTCCCCCAATTGTGGCGCAAATGCTCTCAATCGGTGAAGAGTCGGGTAAAACAGATGAAATCCTGCTTAAAGTGGCAGATTTTTACGAAGAAGAGGTTGATGCTGTTATTGACGGCCTCAGCTCTATAATTGAGCCTATTATGATTGTGATCCTCGGGGCAATGGTCGGACTGATTGCCGCCAGTGTTATGGGCCCAATTAGCGAGCTGTCTCAGAATATTTAGTCCGCTGTTTCGGTTTGTGCTGTGTCCTCTCTCTTAGAATGGCATTGACTTCATTAGGCTAGTGCTTATAATTGTGTTCAGGTACTCGTCTTAAAAGATGACGAGCCATAGTATAAGTAACAGTAAAAAAATTAGGAGGGTGGGCTAAATGACCTCACGCATTAACAAACAATCAGGTTTCACCATTGTGGAACTTTTGATCGTAATAGTCGTTATCGGTATCTTGGCCGGTCTCGTCTTGAATACATTTAACGGTATCCAAGCCCGAGCACGTGACGACGAAAGAAAAACTGACATTAACGCTGTGCAGGGTCACCTTGAGGCCTACCACGCAGATAATGGTAGCTATCCAACAACTGCCAACATCGCAGACACAGCATGGGTTAGCTCAAACCTACAGGGCCTCGACCCAGAAGCTTTGATCGACCCAAGTAGCGGTAACTACAGCTATGTTGCAGAACCAGCAGATTGTGATAACGCAACTGATGACTGTACGGACTTCACGCTATCCGCCGATCTTGAAGAAGACGGTCGCGGTTCAGCTGACGCCGACGACGACACGGCTGATTACGTAAAGAGTGGTCTAAACAACTAACTCTAGCTAGTCTAGCTAAGTTTATCCCCGGTTTAGTTATCTGAACCGGGGATTTGTCTTATACTTAAACGTAAGCATGAAGAACTGTCATAAAAACGAGTCGGGTTTCACTATTGTTGAGCTGCTTATAACGCTCACGATTTTAGCGACCGCTTACATATCCTTTAACAGTTTGTTCGTGAGTGTTCTGCGCATTTCGGACAGGAGTAGCGAATTCGTTCTAGCTAACTCTTCAACTGCCCAAAAGATGCAGGCTTACGAGAACACCAATTTTGACAACATCGGTACGGGCGGCGTACTAGAAGAAGTAGAGATTGAAGACTTTGAATCAGATCTTCCTAGCGAACTAAACGAGCCACGCTCTGCTAAAGTCTACGCGACTATGCTATCCCCGACTTTAAAGCGCGTAAGAGTCACCGTAATGTATCAAGATTTTTCTGATGGTGAAGAAGTTACTTATGTCAGCCTAATTCACGAAAGCGGGCTAGGCAGATGAGGCAACGCGGATTTACTCTGGTTGAAATTGTTATCATTGCCCCCTTATTTATTGTTACCGCGCTCGTAATCCTAAGTTACTTAGTCAACCATTACGGCGACTTGATTCAGAAGTCGGCTAGAACCAATCTTAAGATAGAGGGTCAAAGCATCCTGTTTGTTTTGCAAGACCAGCTGACTTTTGCTGGAGGTTTTGATGAGACCCTATCTGACCACGTCGAAAGCCAACTCAGTGATGACTTTCAGCCAGCCGGCGGTTGGACTTTTAATACCGATCCGGACACCTTAATTCTAAAAGAGCTAGCTACTACCGCTTCTCACCGTGACCCGGACCGTGAGTTCGTTTATCGCAACCTGACAGGCTGCAACGACGACTTATCACAAAACCCCGTAGTTCTTAACAACATAATTTACTTTGTTGAAGGCCAAACTCTTTATAAGCGCACAGTGACTCCTGGTGACAATTCAACACTTTGCAACGACAATTATAAAACTCAATCCTGCCCAGAATCCGAAGTTACTGAGGACTGTATCGCCGACGTAGTGATGAGCGACAAAATTGCCGACTTCGACATTGTTTACTACGCAGAGAATAACGTTTTAGTTAACGATGAGGCTGGCGATACACCAACGGCCGCAACCCGAGCCGATATCTCTATTACACTTACCGACACTGCCTTTGGCGAAACCATTGAAGAAACCGTAATTATAGCGATTAAGCGCCTTAATTAATGCTATGAAAAAGATACTTTCAACTTACAAGATCCGCCAACAGTCAGGGTTCATTATGCCCTCGGTTATCATAATGATGCTGACAATGATGGTGCTCTCGGCTGTCACCATGCAGGTCGTTATCGGAAACTTCAGTCTGGCTAAGCGCCAGGCCTATTTACAGATCGCACAGGTTGCCTCCAAGTCAGCCATTGACTACGCCAAGGAGCAATTTGAAGCCGACCCTAACTACAACGGAACGCCAGAAACAGAGTTGGTCAACGTTGGAAAATATCGAGTGACATTTCAGGTTAACGTTGTTGACACTTCAGATGATGGGCTAGAAAAAAACATCCAAGGGTTTGGCAACGTTTATGTACCTGAAACCTCAGAAACAGCTAGGTTTGTAAGAGACATTAAAGCTCAAATTATTAGACGTGGAACTGTTAGTGGCGATCCTACCGACTACAGCCCCAGCCTATGGCTAGATGCCAGCGATGAGAGCACCTTGCTAACCAACACGGTCAGCTCGATTACACGAATCGCGAGCAGCACTAAGGAAGAAAAAACCAGTGGCTGGCATTCTATATTCTCTTGGCTTAGCAACGATCTAGAGTTTTTTGATGGATTTATTTTGGGGCTGCAAAGACTTGGGGTTAGATTTGCAAATGTTGCCATCCCACCAGGAGCCAACATTACCCAAGCATACTTACAGTTCCAGGTTGATGAAACCGGAAGCGCCCAGGGTATTACTGCAAACATTCGCGGAATCGATACAGACAATAAAGGCAACTTTTTAGCTCCACTGTCGTCAGACGAACTCAAGGACGCTTCGCTTACAAATGCTTCCACTCTCTGGCCAATACCAACCTGGAACGTTGTTGGCCAGAGCAGTTTAGCGCAGCGTACACCTGATTTATCGGGGATTGTTCAGGAAATTGTAGATCGAGGCGGATGGAGCAGCGGCAATGGTCTAGCCTTTAGGCTTAATAAACAAGGTGGCGGCAGTGGGCTACGGGTAGCAGAAAAGAATCCAGTGTCGCTTTACGTAGAATGGGGCGGCGGTGGAACCGACGAAGCCGATGATGGCGAGGCGGTTGTTCAGTGGAATGATAAGTCCGGCAACGGCAATAATGCATTTGTAGAGTACGGCAACGCTCCGATTAAGCGCAGTGATGAGCAGAACAACCAGTCGGTGGTCGAGTTTAACGGCGACGGGGCGATGCGCAGTGGCCTCTCTGCTGATATTAATTCGGAGTCTCTGACTGCCTTTTTAGTAACTCGTCCCAAGACTACAAGCTATGGCAATGGACGTTTTCTTAGCGCAATGAACTCTGACCAAGACCATGACTGGAACACCACCAGCGGAGCTGCATTGTTTAGGCGCGTAAACAGCTCTGCAAATATTGACGGCTACCACAACTCACAAACCGGACCAGCGGCAATAGCTGCCATCAACGACAGCTATGGTGTGTTTTCGAATCTGTTGTCTGATCCAGAAACTGATGTTATTCGCCATAACGGCGTAGAGGCAGAGTTAAATATTACGAATGATTTTGAAGACCTAGAAGAAATTTTTATTGGCGGCAGACGATGCAGCTCATCTGGTTGCGACTACGTTGATGCGTATATAGCCGAGGTAATTGTCTACGACTACGCGCTCAACTGCGATCAGATTCAGGCCATCGAAAACTACTTAGCAGATAAGTGGAGTATCAACCAGACAGAATACACATGTCCAGCCACTCCAACAGAACCAGTTCTTTAATAGGCATTACCTCTAAGAATTGATATAATTTAGCCAAGTAGCGCTAATGCTTAACTATGATTAATACTCCACTATTTTACCGCGACGAACCAATCTTTGGCTTTGACCTGGGCTATAACAGCTTGAAGGTCATGGAGATCAATACTGCCAGACAGCCCAACAAAGTTGTAGGTTATGGTTTTGCTAGTTTTGATCCAAAATTTGTCCAAAAAGGAGTAATTAAAGATCCTGAGGGTGTCGCCAAAGCCGCCCATGATTTGTTTACCCATAACCTAGTGGGGCAGATCGACACTAAGCGCGTTGTGACCGCCCTGCCCGTTGCCCAAACTTTTGTGCGAGTCTTGACCATGCCTAAAGTTTCTAAAGAAAACCTCGAAAGCGCAGTAATGGCCGAAGCCGAGCAGTACTTGCCGGTTGCCACAGGTGAACTTTACTTTGATTTTGAGGTTAGTGACTCAGAAGAAAAAGAAACTCAAGAGGTTTTAGTGGTGGCAGCTCCCAAGAAAATTGTTGATTCTTACTTAACATTATTTAGCTTACTCGGTCTTGAGTTAGCTGCACTTGAAACTACTATTAGCGCCTCGACTCGCTTGGTACGGCACGCCGAAGGTACCGACATGCCAACCCTAATGATCGATTTTGGCAGCATTTCGACCGACCTAGCCATATTCGATAAAACGCTGCGCGTTACTGGTGCTGTAGCTGATGGTGGAGACACTATCACTGCTACGATTGCGAGTAAATTAGGACTCTCAGCTAAGCAAGCTCATATCGTCAAAACCCGACATGGACTGAGCGCCGGCAAACATCAGCAGCACATAACCAAAGCTATTGAGCCAATGCTAGCTAACCTCGTTAACGAGATTAAGCGCATGGTACGCTTTTATCAAGAACGCTCAGGGACAAGCAGCAAGTTAGAGCAAGTAATTATTGTTGGCGGCGGGGCAAACATGCCCGGACTTGCTGATTTTTTGACCGATCGTCTGCGTATGGCAACTCGAACCGTTGACCCTTGGCTACACCTTGATTTTGGACGACTGCAACCACCACATCAGCTTGAAAAAACTTTATATGCAACTGTAGCCGGTCTGGCACTGCTTGACCCAAGGAGTATTCACAAATGATCAGTTTGCTTCCCCCAGAGTCTAAGAATGCAACTAAATACGCACGCCTAAATGTGACTCTAATTGAATACTGCGTGTTGGTCATAATAATTAGCGCTGGACTACTTGGCATCGTCTTTTTTGGGATGGTAATTGTTAGTCGTGAAGAAAAAAATCTAAAAGCGTCGATTGCCGCCGACGAAGCGCAGGTCCGCGAGCTTGCTTCAATAAGCAGCGAGGCTAAGGAACTGTCTAGCACAGTTGACACTATCTCTACCCTGCTTGAGCGTGAAGTTAAATTCTCTGAACTACTAGATGAAATTGGCTCAATTTTGCCACGAGGCTCTGTGTTGACCGGTCTTACTTTGTCTACTCAACAAGATCAGCCGTTAACGCTTGATGCGCTGGTAGTAGACGAGGAGGCGGCGGCGGTTTTACGAGAAAACCTAGCTGACTCGGATCTGTTTGAAGCCGCCGATATTGTTAGCATCTCTTCTGGCGAAACCGACAGCGGCAATCAATCATATAGCTATACCGCCCAGTACCGCGCCTACTTTACCGGCTCAGCTGACGCCACAAAGAAGAAAGCCGCTGATCAAAACAAGCCAAGCGAGGAGTCTGAAGAATGAGACAAAAACGCGCCTACTTAGTCATGCTTGGTGTTTTAGCGGCTACGGTATTGATCGGGCTGGCTGGCTTTTACCTGGGCGAGCAAAGACTAGCAAAAAGAGCAGCCTCGATTGCTGATTTAAAGGCTGATCAACAAATTGCTCAGCAGCAAATAGAAATCTATAAAGAAACTGAAGCCAAGGTTGAAGAACTATCGTTTGTAAAAGAACTAGCTGATGATGTGCTGCCTCAAGAAAAGGCGCAGGCGGCTGCTGTCGCTCAACTTCAAGTGTTAGCCCGCGAATCAGGCGTGGGCGTCCAGACTATTAGTTTTGGCGGCAGCAGTGATCCTAAGTCGCCGGAACTATCTCAAACAAATGCGGTCGACGGCGTAACCGGAGTTAGAACATTTCAGGTAACCCTTAGTTTAGAAACTGGATCAACCTACAAAGAATTCCTCAACTTTTTGCAAAAACTCGAGCGGAACAGACGAAAGATGCAAGTTACTAGCCTCGCAATTACACCGGATTCTAATAACCGAAATATTCTCTCATCGGCCAACTTATCAATTAATGTTTACTTGAGAGGCTAGTATGAAGCTATTTGGACTTGAGCTTGAAACCAAAAAGTACATAACTCAGGCTAAGAACTATGCCAGTAAATACCGAGTAACACTTACGAGTATTGCAATCTTGCTGGTGTTTTCAACAGCAATCATTCGCATTGACCGTTTAGCTAGCCCGGACATGAATCAAGATCGATACGATGAGCAATTAGAAACCATCCAACGTGTGGATTTTGATGAAGACGCGATCAAAGAGATTAGAGCACTGAGAGATGTCGATGTCGATGTTGACTCACGCTTTAATGACCGCCGCGAAAATCCATTTAGCGAATAGTCTTAGATACCAGCACCAGACGGCGACTGAGGGCCTTGTCGGTTATGAACATATTGTTCGTGGGCTTCGATAATTTGCTTTGATAATCGATCTGGATTGCGTGCATACGTAAAACGAAAGTTAGCAGCCTCTCCTGCGGTCTCTATCTCAACCGTTCCATAGCTGAACATGCTTGCTAGAATCCCTACTTTATCAGCCGATACATCTTGAATCTTGGCCAGATTAAGTTGTGATATTTGACGGTTAAACAAGCCAAATTGAAGAATCTGCAGAATGTTTTCGTTGGTTAATACTAGCTGGTTTGTCCGATAAATCTTGATGGCAATTGCTGCTATCGCAAAGATAAAGACAATAACGGCACCGAACACCAGCATTATTATGCCGTTGCCAAAATCTTCCAAGCCAACATCAGCTTTTTTATTAATCACAAAGTACATGGCGCCGAGCAACATAGCGATGGCTGCAAAGGCTCCGAGAAAAATTTCGATCATTCCGATTGGATGACGCTTTTCGTTAAAAATGATTTTTTCGTTAGGATCGATGTCTAGAATATCTTGTAATGACATGGTGTTCTCTTTCTTGTTATTAAGATTATAACAGCTTGGCTTGATCTTTATTGTCAGTGTTTTTTGGACCTGCTATGCCCAGATGCCTGTAGGCTTTGGGTGTAGCTTTTCTACCCCTCGGTGTCCGTTCTAGTAGTCCGATTTGCAATAGGTACGGTTCATAAAAATCTTCGATAGTGGATCGTTCCTCGGAAGTTAGGGCAGCAATCGTTTCGACACCAACAGGACCACCACTGTGGTTAACGATGATTGCTTCAAGCAAGCGTCGGTCACCGTGGTCTAAGCCAATCTCATCAATTTCTAACATCTCGAGTGCTTTTAGCCCTGTAGGGTGATCAATAATTCCATCGCCGTTAACGTCAGCGTAGTCGCGGGCGCGTTTTAGCAAGCGGTTAGCGATTCTTGGGGTTAGACGCGAGCGCTTAGCAATTTCGTGACCAGCCGGTTTATCGAGTTTTACGCCAAGTATCCGCGAAGATCGACTCAGAATCTTTTCAATTTCTTCAGGTGTGTAAAATTCCAGTCGCTGCAAAATCCCAAAACGGTCACGCAGCGGTGCGGCCAGGTTTCCGGTTCTGGTAGTCGCACCGATGATCGTAAACTTGGGTAAATCTAGTCGCAGACTACGCGCTGAGGGGCCTTTGCCGAGCATGATATCGAGCTGGTAATCCTCCATGGCCGAGTAGAGTACTTCCTCTACTTGCCGACTTAGGCGGTGAATCTCATCAATAAACAAGATCTGGTTATCTTCTAGGTTGGTAAGCAGTGAGGCTAGATCACCTGCGCGTTCAATGGCCGGACCTGAAGTAACTCGCATATCCACGCCCATTTCATGAGCAATCACACCGGCCATGGTCGTTTTGCCCAGTCCTGGCGGACCGTGCAGCAAGATATGATCGATTGGCTCACCCCGCTTTTTGGCCGCATCGATCGCCAACTTGACGGTTTTCTTTAATCGCTCCTGACCAATGTAGTTCTCAAAGTCTTTAGGCCGCAGAGTTTCTTCTACCTGCTCCTCTTCTTTATCTTCTGGCTCGTCTTTGGCGATTCTCTCGATCATGCCGTAACCTCTCGGGTTGCTAGTTCAATAACTTCTCTGAAGTCATGCGTGCTAGCACGTTTAAGGCCACTAACTTTCTCAAGCGGAACCCATTCAGGCATTCCCATATAATCCTTCTCGGCTTCTTCTATACCATCGATACTAAACTCTCCGCCCACATACTCGCAGAGGTAGTAGATAAGGATCGAGTGATAGTTATATTGTTTTTCAGGATCGGGCCAAACAAAGAAACTTTCAGCGACATCAAGTAGCTTCATTGGCCTTGTTTCGATGCCGGTTTCTTCTCGGACTTCTCTAACCACGGCTTCAGTCATCTGCTCACCCAGCTCAATACCGCCACCAGGCAGATCATACTTGTCTCCAAATTGGTGCGACATCAATAACTTGCCGTCTTTTATAACTAGCCCGTAAATACTGGGGCGCCACTCTAAATCACCAGCCTCAATCTTATAGGTTTTACCGAAGACATCTCGACCACTAACAATCATCAGTTAAGTCCCTTCAGGGCTTGCTTTACGCGCTCCTCGGTTTTAAGCGCGCGGTCAACGCCAGCTAGTGCGGCAGCGGCTTCGTTGGCGGGGTAGCCAAGCGCAACTAACGCAGCTTGCGCATCGTCTCCCGCTGCCACTACTCCAACTCCCGAACTCACGCCAGCTAAGCCGACCTTATCTTTAAGGTCAACGCAGATTCGATCAGCAATCTTTTTGCCAACACCGGGAGCACTAGATATGTAAGCCGAGTCTTGGTTGGCAATCGCGTTCTGGAGCGCCGAGGCATCACCCAGACCGATAATCGATAAAGCGGCCTTTGGACCCACACCGTTAACTCCAATTAGCTGCGTAAAAAGTCTTTCGGCAGTAGCAGACATAAAGCCGTAGAGTTCTTCTGCTTGTTCGCGAACATGGTGGTAAGTGTGCAAATCAACCTTGTCGCCAAGCTTGTTTTTATCGATATCGTGCCCACTCATTAAAATTTCGTAGCCAATACCAGAAACTTCCACCACCAGACTCTGTGGCAAGATATCTATCACCTCTCCCCTAATTCGCGCAATCATGTCCTAATTATAGCAACCGGCATCAGATAGACATAGCGCAACAGATAGCAGCTGCTAGCGCATCGGCACAATCATCGGGTTTGGGAACTTCTTTGAGTTTTAGCAACACCTTAACCATCTCTTGAACCTGCTGTTTGTCGGCTTTACCGTAGCCGGTAATGGCTTGTTTGATCTGCAGGGGAGTGTATTCGTAAATTGGCAGCTTGTTTTGGCGAGCAACCAACATAACAACACCGCGAGCTTGTGATACGGACATCGCCGTTGAAACATTGGTCTGAAAGAATAGCTTTTCAATTGAGACGACTTCTGGCTTGTTGGTCTTGATGATGTCTGCGACTGAATCGCAAATTATCTCTAATCGCTCGTCATCTGGCGTGTGCGGCTTGGTCCGAATCACTCCAGCATCAACCATCTTGTACTTTTGCCCATCAACATCAATCACGCCAAAACCAGTTATACCGGTGCCGGGATCAATGCCGAGTATTCTCATTTTTTGGTTCTGTTAAAAACCGTAATTGCACCAAATGAGACTGTCGTCCAAAAGAGCATATTAAGTGCAAATGCCCCAGCGTTAAGTTCGGTTTTAGGAGGATTATAAACTGGGTTACCCCCCTCGCTCTGCATTATGAAGGAAGCTGGCCAGCCTCTCTCTTCATAACGACCCCGCTCGTCCACAACATCAGGGCAGAAACCGCTCGTCCTGCATCGTTCCGCTAAGCTACTGTGCTTATCAACCTTTAAGACCGCGCTAGCTAAGCAAGCGACAAGTCCAATCGCTATGGCTATTAATAAAAGTTTCAAATCTCTATTCCTTCAGCTATCTCGAAATTTGAGTAGGTATTCGTAACGTCATCTATATCATCAATTGCCTCAAGTAGCCGCACCAGTTTTTGCGCGGTAGACTGGTCGCCAACTTCTACGGTGTTCTTCGGAATGTAGGCCAGTTCAGCTTCGATCACTTCGATTCCGCCCTCTTTGAGCTTGTTGCGAACTGCCGCTAGGTCTTTCATCTCTGTGTAGACAATAATTTCATCGCCCTCTTCACTTGCATCTTGGGCGCCGGCGTCTAGAACTTCAAGGAGAGTGGTTTCAGGATCGTCCCCAGCCTTAACTCGAATTACACCTCTTCGATCAAACTGATAGGCCACCGCTCCTGTTTCGGCAAGGTTACCGCCGTGTTTAGAGAAGGCAGTTTTAACTTCGGTTGATATGCGGTTCTTGTTGTCAGAAGCCGCTTCAACAATGATCGCAGTTCCGCCTGGTCCATAACCTTCGTAGGTATATTCGGTGATTTGATCACCGCCGAGTTCGCCGGTTCCGCGTTTAATAGAACGCTCGATGTTAGCGTTTGGCATGTTGGCAGCTTTGGCTTTTTCGATCGCCAGGGCAAGAGTTGGATTCATGGTGGGGTCGCCGCCCGATTTAGCTGCTACCGCGACGGTATTTCCGAGCTTGGTAAACAACTGCCCGCGCTTGGCGTCGTTTGCACCTTTTTGTCGTTTAATTGTTGCCCATTTTGAATGACCAGACATAAAGCTCCTTTTATTGTCTCTTTAAGTATAGCTTACGGTGATAATGGAGTGCCAGAGCAAACGCTCCAACCAGACAATAGATTACGCCGAGTTGATACCAGGTCATTGTTACCTCAACTAGTGCTCCAGGAATAACTGCCAGCAAGTCTACTATCTTGATGATTAGCCCTAAAACAAGAGTGGCTGGCAAACTAAGAAGCGGGCTAGCAAACGAGCCGATCAATGCGATGGTCGTCATCAGCATTGCTAGTGGTACCAGGGGCACAACCAGAGCGTTGGCTAGAAACGAAATGACCGAGAGTTCGCCGAAGATTACCATTATCAACGGCAACGCCATAATTTGAGCACTAAACGTTTCTATTAAAACACTCGGCAACAAGCCGGGTGTTCTTTTCTTGTAAAATCGATCGGTAAGCAAGGGCGCTACAATTAATATCCCACTAAATGCTAAGAATGAAAGCCACCAGCCCAGATCCGACCACAAGTAAAGTGGACTGATGGTTGCAGTGACGGCCGCAGGCAACATGATTACAACAAGCGGCGAAACGGCCCTGCCAAAATAAGCGGCGGCAAGCGCCACACCAGAAACCGCCGATGCCCGAACTATTGAAGGGCTTAGGCCGGTAATACCTAAAAAAGCAATAATCAGAGCTATCGAACCAAACAAGGCCAGCCGATGCGAAAAACGGCCAACCGTGCGCTGCGATACTCTAACTAAAATTGTTAGATTATAGCCCGAAGCTACCACAATATGCGTGAGGCCTACGACTGCCAGATTTTCCTCTAGGTTCGCGGGCAAAAAGCTTTTTATGCCAACCAGAAAACCCAAGCCGAGTGATGCGTGCGGCTCAGGCAAAATAGTGTAGGTCTTAGTTATTGCCTCGGTTCTTAGTCGCTCGAGCTGGCTGTTCGACTCTTCCAGCACCTCAGTCTCAGCAAAACTCACGCTACCCTGCCAGCTGCCAAAGCCTGGATAAAGTTTGCCTTCGCTTGAAACAATGTCGCCGCGATTAATGTTGCCAGTGCCAAACGAGCGTACCCGAACTCGACCAATTAGCTGCTCGTTATTAATCTGTGGCGATCCAATATGAAATTGAGTTTGGCCACGGTCATCATACGAGGGGTCATCGATAACTCTTCCGATTACTGTTACTTGTTGTTCGATATATCGATCGTATTTACTTAGATCGCCTAAAGCCGCCTGGCCACGCCAACACCCAATCCAAAGCGTGGCAACAAACAAAACAATCAGCAGCTTTAAGCCTTTGCGCATTAAAATCCAGCCAATTGTGGCCGCAATTAGAGCTAATTCCAGGGGAAAGTCTGTAATAAAACGAGCCAAAACCAAGCCAGCAATTAAACCACTGCAGCCAACCAAGATCAGTGCGCGATTATCCAAATGCATGAAATTCAAGCTATCAGAATAGAGACAGACTTAAATAGCTTCTGAACTATTAATTCACAAACTTTTAACTATTGATTTGCAGCTGGAGCGTCGCCGTAGCTAGCAACTACTCCCTTTTCGTCTAAGAACAAGCAGCCCTGTCCGCCCTTTAGAGTTGCGGCCGCAACCAGTGGAGCGCCGGTTACAACTTTTACTTGTCTGCCCAGGCATGGGACGCTACTACCACTTGGAAAGGCAAATACTTCACCGTTTTTACCGAGCAGAGCATAGCCAAACTCGCCTTTGTCTTCGACTAAAATCATATCCACAATTTGCTCGTCGCTCGACAATCCAGCAACCCGGCCTAAGTCTCCGAGGTGCTCTGCGTCGCCGTAAGCATAAACAACGCCCATATTGTCGACTATCCAAAAGCCGCTACCATCGGGCAGGCCGACTGCCGACACCGCTCGACTGTTATCGCGAGCTATTTGGTTCACTGGGTCGGGAGTTGCTAAGGGCCGCTGTTGTTCGATGTTAAAATCGTAAACTCGACCATCGGCACCAACTAAGCGATACCCTCCGGTCTGTGCGGGCACAATGTCAACAATGGGTGCTGGCGGAAAACTGCCATCAAGGCCGCCGTAGTACTCAGCCCCACCATAACCATATACTCCACCGGTTGATGAGACTGCCCAAAAGCCCCCGGCGGATCTCGGGCTAGCCGCTACAACATCGCTAAGGGGTAGCTCGTCTGGAAAAGTTTGATCAAGTGGTGCGCCTTCTTCTGCCTGAACCTGTCCGTCTAGCGACAGCAACCAATAACCATCGTTGCTAGATGAAACTAAAACTGTAACTGGTGACGCAGGAGAGTTTGTTAAGCCAACAAAAACTAAAAAAGCCGCCAGTATAAATAAAATCGCTGCGATGGTTCGATCACGAAATCGCATTCCGTGACTTATAAAAGACATCCCCTTGCGATTGTTGCTTTGAGCTGTTTTAGTTTTGGCCATTTTTGTTGTTGCCTTTATGCCTTAAGCATATGCGTAAAACCATAGCATGTCAAAGAAGAAGAGGCTGTTGTCCGATTGATAATGAACTTGAATTACTGCCGCTGGGCTCGGTAGATTCGCAGTAGTTGCGGAAGTGAGAAGTCTACGGGTTCATACTAAGACCAAAATCTGGGCGTCTACGACAAGGAAGGTGCGAGCAGCGGAAGGGTTGCTGTGCTTATTAGCACTGCGCCCTGAGCAGCGGAGCACCTGACGCAGAGTCACAGGTGCCAGCAGCTGGGCTGCTGGGCAGTGGGACGATCGTAGCGTTCAGACTTTTGGTCTTACTTAGCGTTCGGAGGTTACGAAGGTGAGCGCGTAACCAATCCGGCCAGCTCGTCCCGCTCGTCCAATACGGTGAACATAGTCATCGTAGGTGTTGGGCTGAGAGTAGTTAACAACGTGAGTAATGTCGGCAACATCAATACCTCGAGCTGCAACGTCAGTAGCAACTAGAATCGTAATCTCGTTGGTACGGAATCGATTTAGTGCTCGCTGACGAGCTCCCTGGGTTTTTCCGCCGTGAATAGCGTCGGCTGCAAAGCCACGTGATTGTAGCTCTTTGCTAAGTCGTTCAACGCTACGCTGGGTGTCGTCAAAAACTAGAACTTTAGCAACTTTTTCGTCAATCAAGACGTCGTGGAGCTTATCGATCTTAGTCATGTTGCCCTGGTATTGGATGACGCTTTGTTCAATATTCTCGCCGGTGTCTCCGGTTCGGACCGAAACGTGCACAGGATCATTCAAGAAAGTGCGCATTAGGGCCTCGACCTTGTTGTCGATTGTGGCAGAGAAAAAGAATGACTGTCTAGGAGTTGCGAGTTCACCGAGCAGTTGACGGATATCATTAATGAATCCCATGTCTACCATACGGTCAACTTCGTCCAGAACAACAATGTTGAACTTAGAAAGATTTAAGGTGCCGCGCTCAACGTGATCTTTGATGCGTCCTGGAGTTCCGATAACAATATCGGGGCGAGCCTTAAGGTCTCGTAACTGAGGACCCATTGGTGCTCCACCAATTAGCATGGCGCCGCGCAAGCCACTGCCAACGGCAAATGACTTACATTCATCTTGAATCTGAATAGCTAGCTCACGGGTTGGTGCAAGCACCAAAGCGTTTGAGTTGCGATCATTCATCAATTTGTTTAGCACTGGAATTGCAAATGCTGCAGTCTTACCGGTACCGGTGTTTGCGATACCAATAATATCGCGACCTTCTAGGCCGGCAGGAATCGATTGATCCTGAATTGGTGAAGGTGTTTCGTAACCTTTAGAAATAACATTGCGCTTAATAAGGTCGTTAATTTCAAAGTTGTCAAACGAGTGAGTAGCGTTATAAACGACTTCCTCAACTGGCTTAGCAGTCTTGATGAACTTACTAGGGTGGATGTATTGCTTGCCGGGACGTGATGGTCGTCGGCTGTTAAAGCTTGATCGTCCGTTACGGGGGCGAGAGCTATATATAGTTTTTGGTCTAGGCATAAAAAAAGAATCCTTTACATTCGTTATTGTTTATACTCGATTGTCGGCAATGAAATCGAGTAATAGGTGTAACGAACCCGGATTCACTGAAACAATACCGCAATTATAGCACTTATACGATTAACTTACAAGACCATAATCACAAGCGCTATGCTGCATAGAAGCTACTGGTGATATTATGTATTTAATTATGACACCCTACCTAATAATCGCTGGTTTGCTCGCTTTGCCACTGTTGCTTGGCCTCTTGTTTAGAGTGGGCGCGCCGCATATCTTTTTTAGCGTGATGGCCGGCGAACTTCTGGGCCGATATTTTAGTCACGACGGAGAAGAGCTGTTGCTCGAAGCCGCAAATGACCCTCAGCTTGCCGAGTACATAGAAGTCGCAATCATCATTCTACCCCTGTTGCTTACCAGCTTCTTTTTGCGCGGATCGCTTAGTAAAAGCAAGCTTGTGCTGCACGTCTTTCCGTTTGTCATCACTGGTTTAGTGTTAGCAGCCTTTGTGCTGCCAGTATTGCCCGAATCTTTGATCGCCGAAATCAAGCAACTGCCTGTTGGAATGTATCTGTTGGAACTTAGCAATGTGATCATTGGAACAGTCATTGTGTTTCAACTTATTGCACTATGGCTACTTAACCGCGGTAATGACAAAAAGCGCGGAAAAAAAGATTAGTTTATTTAGTCCTCACCAAGTCTCATAAATCTTTATGAAGCTTGGTGAGAGACAGAGCTTACTCGGAGTGAGTAGACATTCGGTCTCCCATATTCAGTTGTGGTGAGGGCTAGCAGGCGCCAGCCGTCACATGTTGGGTTGACCAGAGGCCGTTCTCGAAGGGCACGAGGCCGACGTCCTGCATGGACTCGAGTTCCATGATCGGGTCGTCGCTGACGCGGTTGTAAGCCGGCCAGGCATTGATCTCGTCTCCACTCATGTAGACATGGGCCGAGATCGACTCGATGGTGTCCGTGACGAGGGCCTCACCGAATGCGTTGTGCACGCAGACCTCCATGCCGGTTTCCAGGTCCGCGAGAGACAAGGCTTCCGGATAGGTCGGATGCACGAGGTTGGCGGGAACACCCAGCAGTTCGATCGGCAACTCGATGCTCAACTCCCCTTCGGGAATGTTCACCAAGTTGGGATCGATCGGCGTGGCCGTCCACTTGTCGCTCTCGGCGCCCTGGAAGTACCAGCCCCAGTGGTCCGTCTCACAGTCGTAGTTGAAGAACGCACCGTCCTCGCGCACTCGTGGATCATCGGGGAAACCGAGGAACTCGTAGTGATCGACGGTGACGCACTCCTCCTGCGGCAGCTCGCCGAGCATCTCGGCGCGGAGGCCGTAGTCGGGCAGGACGAACTCCTCCGGAACGCTGGTGGTCACCTCGAGCGGAGTCGGCGTGACCTCCACCACGTCCTCGTTGACCGGGATTGTGACTTCTGGCGACGACTTGTCGCCATCATTCTCCGTCCAGTTCGCAATGAACAGGCCGATGCAAACTGACCACGCGACTGCGCCGAGGATGATGAGCCCCGCGGATTGACCGTTATCGTTACTTGGCATGTCTACTCCCTGTTTGTCGGATTATTACGTGAATGTGACCCTTTACCGACAGTTGTCGACAAGGGGCCACATTCAGGCTCCAACAGATGTGTAAGCTCTGTCAAAGTTCAAAAGTTAGAAAACTCCTAACTTGAAGTATATTGTAACACATCTGTACAAAAAACACAAGGGTTAGCGCCTACCTGTTATGTGGGGTGTCGCCAGCTTTATGGAAGGGATCAATTGCTGTATAAACAGTCTGCCTAATCATCTCGTTGTAGTAGGCAATGTCTTGGGTTGAATTTGTATCCAAAAACAGTCGGCTTTTATTGGGATCAGGTGGTCGATAAACGTGATCGTGCAGATCCTCTAAAGGCACTTTTTCGGCCTCTTCCCTGCAATATGTGCGCCCGTACCACAACTGTTGTGTCGCCTCAACCATCTCGTCGGGCTTAATGCCGTATGCTCTCAGCACGTACGCAACATCGGGGTTCGCGGTTCCATAAAACTGATAATAACTTCCATGAAAAATCCGGTTAACTAAATCTAGTGGGTTTGACATCTCCATGTTCAGCCGATAGTCTCTGTAATCTTTGAACTCTTGCTCGGGAGCTCGATTTACTTCCAGCTCTCGCCTGCTCTGCACATAAAAGCTCGACAGGACTTCGGCGATCCCAACAAGCACCCGAAAACGATGTTCTTCTGGCAACGGCAAGTCTGTTTCTGGCACCCCCGCTATGTTTGCTGAGACAGCTAACGACAACAGGTCCCAGTCAACCCGAGGTAAAAGATGATCACCTGTGCGCCAGGCCATTCGTTTTGGCTCTCCCGCTTCGGTTTCATCCACAAACCCCTCTAGGAATCCGGTAATCGCCCGCTTTCCAACTAGCAAAACGGTAGGCTGGGTAATTTCGCGAAGAAATACATCCGGACAAGCCGATCCAAGTTCTCGTGCTTTGTTCTGATCTTTAACCACGCTCATAGGTTCGGAGGGCTCAATCAAGTCGGCTTCTGGAGGGTGAAAGCCAGCTAGGTGCCCGGAGCGATACATGTTTGCTGGCAGCAACTCCCATATATCAGAACGGTAACTGACGCCAACACTAGTAATAACAAATGGATGTTGCGGCAGGCTTGGCTCTACGTCTTCTTGGGCCTCAGATTGCATACCAAAGTCAACTGGAGGAAACGCAGCTATTCGATAATCTCGGTAGGTAATATAACCGGCTTCGTAATTGCCAGGCTCTGCTGAGCGCATCGGGTTTTGTATTTGTTCTCCCAGGTCGTAAATACCGAGCACTGGCTCTTGCTCAAAGTCCGATAAGTACTCCGGTCTCTCGGCGGGAACGAATTCTCTCATCTAGCAAGTATATCTCCTGGGCCATAGGATAAACATGAGCCTGATAAAACTTGTCAGGAATAGCCAGTCAGGTTGCAAAAACAGAGGTGAAATAGTAAACTACTGCAGTTAAGGGCCCATAGCTCAGCCGGTTAGAGCACCTGCCTTTTAAGCAGGGTGTCCTGGGTTCGAGTCCCAGTGGGCCCTCCAATCTAAGAACCTGCCGTATGGCGGGTTTTTAGATTGGAGAGATTTATTGCGTACTCGAACCCATGACGGCGTAGCCGTGGGTTCGTTCGTGAGGAGCTCTCGCAGAAGCTTGCTTCGAGAAAGTGACGAAACGGCGAACGTAAGTGAGCGCCCCCGGTGGGCCAATTTCAATCGCGAGCTGAGAGGGCGAGCGTAGATGCAAATTGCCCCCAGTGGGTTTTCACTAGCTAGTGGCTCTGATCGAATGCCATGCCTCCTTCTGATATAGTAAGCTCAACTAATAATTACAAGGAATTACTACATGTTGAACTTCGGCTGGATCGATGAAAACACAGGATCTATTCTGCTGTTAGCCTTTATTTTAGTAGTCGTATTGCCGCTTTTTCTATTGTTTGTATCAGCCAGCAAGTACGTGAGCGCGCGTAAAGCTGGCGACGTAGTCAATCAAAAGAAACATCGCACTCGACTTATTATCATTGTCTGCATAGTTTTGGCCTTAATAATTTTGAGGTCTGTGAGTATGAGATCAGCAAGTTTTTAGATCCAGACTATCTAGTTACAAAACGAGCGCAATATTTGTGGTTTAATTAGACAATTATGGCAGTCGACAACCAACCAACACCCGAAGCTACGGCTTCAACCGAAATAGAGCGCAAGTTTGTTATCGATGCTCTTCCTGAAGAACTAGATCTCGAGGGTTTTAAAGCCAAGAAGATTCGCCAAGGCTACCTCTCGAGCACACCGAGTGAAGCCGTTAGGATCAGGCAAAAAGGCGATAGCTATTTTTGGACTTACAAGGCCGCTCCAACTAGCCACGCAGCCGAGCGAGTAGAGTTAGAATGCGAGATTTCCAAAGATCAGTTTGATGCTATGTGGCCAGGAACAGCCGGGCGACGTCTAGAGAAAACTCGCTACGAAATCCCCTTAGGCAAACATGGAGAACACACTGTCGAGCTAGATATTTTTGAAGGCGATAACGATGGTCATATGTTGGCCGAAGTTGAGTTTAGCTCCACTCAAGGAGCGGATTTGTTTGAAGCGCCAGATTGGTTTGGACAAGACGTTACCGCCGATAAATCTTACGGCAACGCAAACATAGCCGAGCACGGATTTCCGAACTAGGAAGCTTAGCCTTCGGGGAAATTTTTTGAGCCCGGATCATTCTTTAGTGCAATGGGCGATTATGAGCCGCTTATGTTTAGTGTTAAAATAAGCAAGAACTTTAAAGACTCTAAAGAGACTAAAATCAAAAGGATTAAAAAGTGGAAGCCTGCGAGCGTCTAGTTGACACCGGCCTAAGTCAAATTACTCTGTTATCTGTTGGTGTTTTAGTTATTAGTGCTGCCCTGGCTCTAATCTTTTTTGGTAATCGATACTCGATCAAAACTTTGGTTTTGGTAGTTGGAGTGCTCTTTAGTCTTACGTTTATATCTAGCCCAGCAATTAGCTTCGCCCAAGCTGTTGAAGACGACTGCCCGACGGAAGTCGATAACGATGAAGGAACGGCCGTACTTTCTTTGGTTGATGACCAAGGCGTAATACAACTCCCCGACGAAGATAGCAGCACTACCACTATATACATGGCGATCCTTAACAATGATCAGCATGAAGCCGGCGATCCAATAGACTGGGAAACCGTCGACCTAGACCCAGATACTCCTGGGATCCAAAGCTCCATAGCTCTAATGCACCCAGACGATGAGGTTGACGACTACTACTGCGGCTCAATTACGGTCGAGAGTTTTGGCATTTTATCTGTATCATTATCCTTTAACTGCTTCGACGGAGAATTTGATGCATCATTAGAAATACCACTTGATTACACAATCGCACCGTTTGCCTACACCGCCCAGACACTTGGGGGCACCCCTGCCACCGCTCCAGCCACCGTGACAGTTATTGTTGAAGCCGACATCGAAGCAAGTATTGTACTAGCAGAAAATGACCACGCTTCCGAATTTGGCGATTGCGGTGTTTTTGAAAGCTTTTCATTCAATGTCTTAACAAACGACAGCACATCCGAAGGCAGTCTGGTGGCCTCGACTGTGGACCTAAATCCATCGCGCGCAGGCGTGCAAAGCAGTGTCAATATAGTTGTTGATGGCACCGTCTTTACGGCAAGCGTAAATGGAGCTGGCCTAGTCACTGTGACAAATGTTAGTGAAAACGGCGAAGCTCCTCCGGTTTTCTTCTACACAGTCGAGAACTCAAACGGGGGTGTGTCTAACGTTGCCGCCATAACTTGGTCTTGTGAAGGTATTTTTTGAGTAAACCAGCTTAGAGCTTAAAGCTAACAGGCTGCCCGACTTCGACGTTTAGCGACTCGGCTTCGCCGCCGTTGATCTCTAACACGTAAATTATTGGCGCTGATGGTTTAAACGACTCCGGATACGTATCTGGGCTAATATTTGCATCGATATCAGCAACTTCTTTAGCCTCATTTATCCAAATAATGTCTAGGGGAAATTGCATGTCCTTCATCCAGAATCCAGGCTGGGCCGGAGATTCGTAAATAAAGAGCATACCCGTGCGCGGTTCTAGCGACGGTCGACCACTTAGTCCGGTGGCACGTTTTTCTGGAGTATCGGCAACTTCAAGATTTATGCGCTGATCATTAATTGTTAGATACGGCTGTTCGGTCTCTTTACTCAAACCAAAAAAAGCGGCAAAGCCAATGCAGAGTAAAACAGCAACAATACTAATTATTACTGCTAATTTATTATGGAAGATCAAAGGTATTTTTGATCGCTGCAATGGTGTCTCGGCCTTTGGCATTTAGGTCTCCGTTTTTAGACATGGTCTTACCATACTTCATAACCTTTAGAATACGCTTGCCGGTATCAACAGAGTCGCCCTGAGCGTGGCGAGACATGATCAGCATTTTGTCATCACCTCTTAGTGCTTGCAGTGAAAAGGCGTCTTTTACAAACTCAACCTTGTTGCCAACTTGGCGATAAACTCCAGGCTTGATGTGATGTTTCATAACTAGTGGCTCTTCGAGCGGATTACTCATAACTAATAGCGATGCCTGTTTTTTGTAGCGCCCGGTGCTAGGAAGAGCGGTTACGTCTGTGACGTCATAATCAAAATTTCCTAGCTCTAATGCGTGTAGTAGCATGAACGGGATTTTGCCGTTTTGCATTTGTAGATCGCTAATAACATGCGAGTAACCGGTTAAGCGAGCGTTGATCTCAATGACATAAACTTCGTTGTCAGGAGTAATAATAAAGTCGACACCAAAGATGCCTTTGTATCCGTGGCTCGCCAACTCAGAACCAATGATCGAAGCAACTTCTTGAGTTTGGTGGTGAACAATGTCTGGATACTCGACTCCAACTTCACCGCCGCACCATTTGCTTTGATCGTCGAGCTTGCTGTTGCAAAGCCAGGCGCTGTTCATTAGCTGGCGTTGGATTCCACCGTTAAAAATTCCGTGCTTAGTAATACAAACCTGAATGCTGGTGGATTCGCCCGGGATATACTTAGAAACTACGATGTTGCGTCCACGGGAGTACTTTTTTAGAGCTCGGATTGCTTCTAGGTAATCGTCTGAATTTTCGATTCTATATGTGCCCTTTGAGCCCGAGGAGTCTTCGTCCTGCAGCATAAACCAACCATACTTTTCCTTGAGTTCTTTATAGGCGGCTGCTCGATCCAGCTCACTCATGTACATAATTTCGTACTCGGGCATCCTAATTAGATCGGCAAACTCATCACGGAAATAGCGCTTGTTTTCGTAAGCGTGGGCAATGGTTGGTGAATTCATTAAGTACGCTAACGGGTTGATCTTATAGGGTGGGTCGATTGGCGCATACATTACAAACTTGCGCTTAGAGTCTTGCTTGAACTTCTCCATGAATTGCTTGGAGCTTAGAACTTTAGGCAAGTTGTTGCCATACTGCTTTGTGCGGCCCAACCATGCCAAAGAGCCCTTGAGCGGAAGCTCGGTAAGCCAGTCTTGTTTTACTTCGGTGATAATCTTAAAGTCATCAAATAGATTATCAAAAATCAGATAATTATAAGGATCAGAACTAACCACACCAAGTGGCAGAGAACGCTTGTAATCAATTGCCTTTTGCCAAGTCATACTGATCCTTTCTAGTCTTAATTATTACATCTGTTCGGATTCGATGTACTGTACCATAAAACACTAGTTTTATCAATACCTAAGTTGCAGCTGTCCACGGCTTCTGTCGCCATTTGTATCATACGACCTGAACTTCAAATCAGCAAAGCGCTTATGCTAACTAATTAAACTAACTACTAAGAACGGCTTCTATCACCACTCGCCCATCGGCTGCACCACCTAAAGTACAGGTGTATAGAGTCATTTTAGCCTCCTGTGACGGATCTTCTATTTCCACTGCATCTGGCTTGACGGTGTACTTATCAACCACCTTATACTGAAACCACTCGCCCTCGTAAAAGACTTTTATTTGATCGTTAACCTCAACTTCTTCGAGTCGATAAAACGGCGATTTAGCTAAAGTTCTACTAGGAGTTAGCCCTAAGTAGAATCGATGAGCGCTAAGAATAAAGTTGCCACCTTTAATTGGATTACCTCGTTCTGGATAGCGCCACCACGCTCCTTTATCTAGCTGCTCCTCACCACCAGCCCCATACGTCACCTCTAGGTTGATCTTTTCTATCTGAATTCGGTTACGAAGATCTGTAGCATCATTGCTGGTGTTGAGCGTGTTTGGGGTTCTAATAATAAACGAGGCCTGCGGCGACAATACTAATATCAATAAATACGCACCGCTAGCCAGCATCAGCGCACCGATTGATAGCAATATTCTCCGCCTAAGGCTAGCCTTGTTTGAATTCTTACGCTTTTTAAACCCCATGTCTGTATTGATTCTACTAGATCCGGCACCCTAAAGCTTTAGTGCTTAGTTAATAAGGAGATTGATGGCCAAGAGTGCGCTTGTAATCGCAAACAGGTTAATCACAAATTTGTTGCCTTTTTTGACTGCAATATGCGCTCCGATGTAACCACCGATCAGTGACGTCACAAAACTAACGACTGCAAAATCGTAATCAATCAAGCCGGCGATAATCAGAACCAACAAACTCACTACTGCTACTGTTAGCTGCATAAATCGCCTGGTGGCGTTAGCGGTAATAGCCGTCATGCCAAAACAACCCATCATGACAACTAGCTGCAAGCTGCCGATCCCCGCACTCAGAGCAGCTTGGAGTAAAACGCTAAGAGTTAACAGAACAAAACCAATAATTTCTAGGTAGCGAGGCTGCTTTTTTGTTTCTAGTCCGAGGTTTCTTAAATAAAGCAGCGGTATTCCAACCGCTAGAATAATTATGCCCATCAAGTTTTCTAGCAACTCAGTTTGCGTGCTAATCTGCGTAAGAATTAAGCTGCCTGCCAGTGCCCCAGCCGCCGCAAAGATCGAAAAAATTACGACGGTTCGTTTATCAGTTGCGTTTTCCTTGTAAAATCTGGCGCTCGTACCCATTGATATGCCGAGGCCGCCGAACTTTGCGGTTGCAATGGCCGTAGCTGGCGAAAGTCCAAGAAACACCATAAAAGGAGTAGAAATAAGACCGCCGCCACCTCCGGTAACTCCGCTAAGTGCAGAGGCCAAAAGATTCACAACTGCAAACAAGACCAAGTTTTCCATTTTTGTCTCTGCCTTAAGTACTTTTAGCTTATCACGCTAAAACTTGAGCTACCAACGTTTGGTCTTGGCTTTTTGCAACTTCTCGAGCAAGGCTTTTTGCTCTTTGGATAGCTTTTTCGGGACTTCAACTTTAATCTGAACAATGTGATCTCCGCGACCACGTCCATTAAGATGCGGTACGCCTAAGTCTCGTAGTCTGAAGTCGGTGCCAGGCTGAGTGCCAGCCGGGATCTTGAGAGTTTTAGGGCCCTCGACGGTCTCGACCTTAATTTGAGTACCTAACGCAGCGTCAATCATAGAGATAGTCTCGGTTGAAAGAATTAAATCACCCTCGCGGGTAAAGTGCTTGTGGGCTTTGACGTTCACGACAACGTAAAGATCGCCCTGTTCGCCGTCGGCTAGGGCTTCGCCCTTGGCACGAATGCGAATAGTCGCACCGTCGCTAATGCCAGCTGGGATCTTAACCTTAACTTCTTGGCGCTGACGAGTTACACCTTTGCCGTTACAAACCGTGCAAGCTTTTTCGGGAATTTTGCCCTTGCCTTTACAGGCTGGGCAACGAGCTGCTTGCTGAATATTTCCAAAGACCGTGCGATGAACTTGAGTCACCTGCCCGCTTCCACTACAGGTTGCACAGGTCTTGAGCTCGTGTCCTGGTTCGGCCGTAGTGCCTTTACAGTGCGTGCATTTTGCATCGAGGTTCAGACCAAGCTTTTGCTCAATACCAAAGATGGCCTCTTCAAAAGTTAACGTGACTTCAGTTTGTACGTCGCGCCCGCGCTGCGGCCCGCGTTGTCGGGCTGAACCACCAAAGAAGCTAGAAAAAACATCACCAAAGTCAAAGTCGACGTTCTGTCCGCCAAAAATATCTTCGTAGTTGAAGCCGCCGGCTCCTCCAGGTCCACCACCACTGGCTGCGCTTGTTCCAACTCCGGCGTGACCAAACTGATCGTAGCGCTGACGCTTGGTGGTGTCTTTTAAAACCTCGTAGGCTTCGTTGATTTCTTTGAACTTGGCCTCATCGCCCCCCTCTTTGTCTGGATGGTGCTTGACCGCAAGTTTACGAAAAGCCTTCTTGATCTCGTCCTCAGAGGCCGATTTAGGAATTCCTAGAACTTCGTAGTAATCTCGTTTTTCAGCCATTATTTGCTCGAGCTCAAAGCTACTTTAATTCCTAGAGCAATCAACACTACTCCGAAGACGTGCTCGAAGTGATGTTTCACTCGACTAAATACACTGTTTACGTGACGCTGGGTAAGCACTACGGAAACAAAGGCGAACCACGCAAAAGTCGCGATAGACATTTCTAATCCATACAAAACTTTTATACCGATTGCTGTGTCTGGATTAATTACCTGCGTAAACAACGCGAGGAAGAACAAAGTAGCTTTAGGGTTTAATGCGTTAGTAAGAAAACCAACCTGAATTGCCTTAGCAGTGCTGAGATCTTTCTTGGCTGGTTCGTTGTTAAACTCTGACTTCAGCTCTGCCTCGATCTCTTTTTTTGACTCTCGCTTTGATAGCAAGGACTTAACGCCGATGTAAATTAGATAAGCTGCCCCTAAAAATTTGATCGCATTAAACAACATGACTGACTGAGAAATAATCAGTCCAATACCGAGCAAACTATAAGTTACATGGAGCAGTATGCCCAAACCGAGGCCAACAGCAGCAAGTAGGCCGGTTCGGCGCGAATACACCAACGAGTTGCGCACAACCATAGCAAAGTCGGGACCAGGGCTCATAACAGCTAGCAAGTGAATGCCAGCTACCAATAAAAACTCGTTCATATCTTTGCCTCTCCTTTTTTTGCTGCTAAGCTGCTACGCTTCTGGCTCATTGCTTTATTCCTTCAACAACAGTTTCCATGTCATCCAGTGCGACACGGCTGGTGGCAATGCAAACTCCGTGAATACAGAGTTCGGCTGCTAGATCGTCGAATACAGGTAGCAGCTCCTTCTGGTCTTGCATGGCTCTGTATTCTTCCGGAGTTACCCAACGCATATCACTGTAGTCTCTAGTTTGGGTTGGAAACAAGTCTTTTTGAGACGGATCTACTTTAAGCAATACATTCAGCATCGCTACTTTTTCGATAATGTCTCGACCATCTTCTGTAACCCCGGCCCGACTATCGCCGAGCGTCAGCGAGTGTATCGCGTAATTATACTTAAGAGCTGTGTGCCAGCCATAGCCCGGCGGGATCCCTAGTTTAGCTTCAAGCAATCCGTCGATGTCCATTTGTCCTAGTCGAGACTTGTTGTAGTGATCGTGACCAGGCCATCGCCACCCACCCTGGTATATCTCAAACAGGTGAGAGTTCGCGGTTTGTTCCAAGAGTTTAGGTCGCGAAGCTATTTCCACAAACCCTTCTGGATCAATGCGCTTGGTAGGTGTGCTGACAACATTTGGGTGAATGACATTGGATCGCGGATCGCGCACCCCGACCAAAATTTCATTAACACCGTCCCTGTCGGCAGTGAATACGGTCAACGCTAGGACTGGAGCATAGTGTTGCTCCCCGGTAAATAGCTCTGCGTACTCTTGAGTCCTGTCTCTGTCGATGTCGCCGACTTCAAGCGTTGGCAAGCTATGGTCCGAGCCTTCTACAACAAACTGCGGGCCCTCTAATTCTGTAGCGACAGCAGTCACGATGCTAAGCCTCCGGTTTCTGTTGGGTAGTCTGCTATTTGGCCGTCCTGATCTGGAAGCTGCAAGATAACTCCATTTATGTCATCGGTGTTAAATCTAAGCAGCTGCGCTACCAAACCGTCTGGGTCGTCTTGTTTATTGACTTCACCAACAAACAATATGCCCTGTTCATACTCAAAGTCTGTTAGCTCGCCTGCTAGATACGCCAAGTCAACCCGTGCCTCTAAGTCAGCGACAGTCTCTGGGAAGTCATCCGAAAACAACGGTATGTGAAGAACGTCCATTCCTAATACACAATCATCAACCAGTTGTAGCTCTTCTTGTGAATCAGGCATCGTAGACCTTATTTCTTCTTTTCCTCGGTCTCTGGCGGATCAACGATTTCGCCTTCAACCGGTTCATCCTTTTTGTCGCCGTCTTTAGCTTCTTCTTCGGCTTTGGCAGCCTCTTCGTAAAGCTTGGTGGCGATTGGCTGGATCTTCTCGTTCATTTCGCTTAGAGCTTTTTCGATCTCTTCTTTGTCATCTGAGCTCTCGTGCTTTTTAGCTTCGGCTATAGCGTCTTCCATAGCTTTCTTGTCTTCTTCAGCTAGCTTGTCGCCAGCTTCTTTAAGCGACTTTTCGGCTGAGTAGATACTGGTAGAAAGTGTGTTCTTCATTTCTACAACTTCACGCTTTTTCTTGTCTTCGTCGGCGTGGGCTTCAGCCTCTTTTTGAGCTTTTTCGATATCCTCTTTACTCAAGTTGCCCGAGTCTTTGATGGTGATCGACTGCTCTTTGCCAGTGCCTTTGTCTTTAGCGGTAACATTTAAAATACCGTTGGCATCGATGTTAAAGGTAACTTCAACTTGTGGCACACCGCGCGGAGCTGGTGCAATACCATCAAGCACAAAGCGTCCGAGAGTTTTGTTGTCATTAGCCATTTCGCGCTCACCTTGCAGAACATGGATTTCAACTTGTGGCTGATTATCGGCCGCGGTTGAGAATACTTCGCTCTTGCTGGTTGGCACCGTAGTGTTGCGCTCAATCAGCTTGGTCATGACGCCGCCCATGGTTTCGACACCAAGAGACAGGGGAGTAACATCGAGTAACAGAACGTCTTTGACGTCTCCGGCTAGCACACCAGCTTGAATAGCAGCACCGATCGCTACTACTTCGTCGGGGTTTACACCTTGCAGCGGATCTTTACCAAATATTTTCTTAACGCTCTCGACAACTGCTGGCATTCGGGTCATACCACCAACTAAGATCACCTCATCGATGTCTTTTGGCTCTAACTTTGCGTCCTTAAGTGCAGCACGAACCGGAGCTTCGGTTTTAGCAACCAGATCCGCAACCAATGATTCAAGCGTAGCTCGGCTAAGTTTCATCTCGAAGTGCTTTGGACCATCGGCATCAGCGGTCAAGAACGGAAGATTGATGTCGGTTTCGTTGGTAGTCGAGAGTTCTTTCTTGGCTTTTTCGGCTTCTTCTTTAAGACGCTGCATGGCTGCTTTGTCGCCCTTAATGTCGGTGCCGTGTTCTTTCTTAAATTCTTCTAGCAGGTGGTTAACGATTACCATGTCAAAGTCTTCGCCGCCGAGGTGAGTATCACCGTTGGTAGACTTAACTTCAAACACTCCGTCGCCAAGTTCCAGGATAGAGATATCAAACGTACCGCCGCCGAGGTCAAAGACGGCAATATTTTCTTCGGTCTTAGCTTTTTTGTCTAAACCGTAAGCAAGGGCAGCCGCAGTTGGCTCGTTGATGATGCGTTTTACTTCAAGTCCGGCAATCTTACCGGCGTCTTTAGTCGCCTGACGCTGAGCGTCGTTAAAGTAGGCTGGAACCGTGATAACAGCTTCGGATACTTCTTGGCCCAAGAACTTTTCGGCGTCGGCTTTAAGCTTAGAAAGAATCATAGCTGAGACTTCCTCTGAGCTGTAGTCTTTGTCGCCCATCTTAACTTTTACGGCCGTGCCCGACTTAACAATCTCGTAAGGCATTAGCTCAAGATCTTTTTGAACTTCTTTATCGTTAAAGTTGCGGCCAATCAGTCGCTTAACGCCGAAGATAGTGTTTGTAGCGTTAGTGACCCGTTGGCGACTAGCCACCTGGCCAACTAAACGTTCGCTGTTTTTGTTAACCGCCACAACACTTGGCGTGGTTCGGTTGCCTTCTGAGTTGGCAATAATTTCTGGCTTGCCACCTTCCATCACAGCCATAGCTGAGTTGGTGGTGCCTAAGTCGATTCCGATGATTTTTCCCATAATTTGTTCTCCTTTATTCGTTTGCGTAAAATTCTATATCTAGGCCGAGTTCCCCTGCAGCTGCCCATGCATCCTTCACGTGGTCTAGTGTTGCGGTTGGCGCTTTGGTGACATCGTCGGTGATGTGTTCCACGAGTTGGGCCGCTTCGTCTGGGGTTAGGCCGTCTCGCCAGCTGGCTTCAAATGTTTCGCTCATGTCGTTGCTCCTTTCAAGTTGCCTGGTAGGCCAGCGAAGAGTTTCGCTTTGTTGTGTTCAGAGCTGAACTCAAGGCTAGAAATTAAAACCGGTATTGCAACCTCTCTGGTGCCAAAACGAGCCTCGGCATGAACGTCTAGTAAGGCTCCGGCAATTGCTAGCTTCTCAAGATCGCCCTCCTCGACTATTCCAGCTAGCGTATCGCCGGTTAGTTCGCCGGCTCTTGCAGTCTCAAACAGTTGCGCTAACTGCTCTTGATCAAATTCAGCACCTTCTCTAATTGGATCGTGGTCTATAGTCATTATTTACTCCTTTTAACTTTAACTATTGCGTGTCTAATAACTTGCTCGCCTAATATGTAGCCGGCTTGCAATTCATCGGTGATTACTTCGCGGTCGCCGTCGCCATCTTCCATTTGTACAGCTTCGTGAAAGTTAGGGTCGAATTCTTCGCCGACAGTTACGATCCGCCTGACGTCTAGCTGCTCGAGTTGGCCGGTTACCTGCTTGGCTACTTGGCTAACCCCTTTGGCCCAATCGTTTCTTTCTAGTTCTTTGGGCATATGAGAAAGCGCGCGTTCTAAGTTGTCGATTACCGGGAGAATCTGAGTCAAAACCTCTTGCTTGGCAAAGGTTACAACCTGAGATCTTTCGTCTTCGATGCGCCGCTTGTAGTTAACGAAGTCAGCCTGAAGACGCTGCAAATCTTCGGTTAAAGCTGCTAGCTCATCTGGTTTCTTAGCTTTGGACTGTTTTTTTTCACTCACTGCTTTGTTCTCCTATAAAACTGCTTCTAATTGTCGTCCGGCTTGTCGAACTAGATTCATAACTTCTCGGTAGTTTTGCCGCGTTGGACCGAGCACGCCGATGTAGCTTCGGTCGCTGTAAGGCGAGCTAAACCGAGCAATTATCAGCGAACAGCCACTGGCTTTGCCGATTGGGTTTTCGCGGCCAATATAAACGCTGAGTGGTTCACTTGGGGCTGCTTCTTGTAGCCAAGGCTCAAGATTATCAAGCAAACTTGCTACTTCTTGAACTGTGTCTCCGCGCAAAAATTCTGGCTGACCAAAGAGGTTTGTAAGTCCGCTGATATAAAGTTGATCGCCAATCGTAGCTAACCCAAGATTGTGCGTGAGCTCAACTAGTGAATCGACGGCGCTCTTTATTGCAAATCCAGAACCTCCGGCGCTTTGAACTCTCGTTTCCATCGCTCTTGTGCTGCGAGGAAGTTGTCCAACCCGTGACTCTTGCTCGCCTAGGCTGTTTACGTAGAACCGATAGCCTTTGTCGCTTGGCACCCTACCAGCAGAAGTGTGTGGCTGTTTGATGTAGCCTAACTGTTCTAAGATAGCCATTTCGTTGCGAATGGTAGCTGGTGAAACGTTAAAGAGCCTCGCAAGTGTCACTGAACCAACCGGACTGGCTACTTCGGCGTATTGCTCTACGATTGAGCATAAAATGCTGGCTTGTCGACTCGTAATGTTGTTGGTCATGCTTATCACTCGCGTGTTTGTACTGCTAATTATAGCAGTTAGCACTCACGGGTCAAGAGTGCTAATCAGAGTTTTAGTTGAGTTTGCTTGGGGCTAGTGGCTCTCTAGGTAGTCGTTAAGGTCTTCGAGCAATTGTTCTGTGGTTTCTTGAGCGATCTTAACTTCGGTCAGATCCCTCGCACCTCTTAAAATATAGTCGTCAATGGCATTTACGCACTTTTTAATGTCGTCGTTAACCATCAATGTAAAGTATTGATGTGTTAAGCCAAACTCAAGAATGGCCTGAGCGGATTTTAGTCGCCTAGTTTTCTCAATTGGACTCATTTTTCCGCGCTTTTCCATTCTTTTCATCCAGGTGTCAAAAGTTGGAGGCACCAGCAGAATTACTAACGAATCGTATTTAACCTCGTGGATAAACTTTGCGCCGAGCAGATCCATGTCAGTAATTGCAATTTTGTTCTCATCTGCAGCTTTTTTGAGTTCATTTAAGCTAACTCCAGAAACTTGTTGCTGATGAATAATTTCGGCTTCTAAAAAGTCTCCTCGCTTAAGCTCCTCCAAAACTTCTTTCTCGGTACGAAAATTATACTCAACACCGTCTTGCTCGAGGACGCCGTCGTTAACCCGTGGCTTGCGAGTAGTATCAGAAATAATAAATCGATAATGACCAGTTTTAATTAACTGCTTTATTACCGTATTGCGGCCACTCGATGATGGCGCCAACAGCGCTACGAACTTTAGTTTTTTAAGTAATTTTTGGCCCTCGTCGCTAATCTTGTAATTGCCAATTACTTCTTCAAACTCTTGCTTATAAACTAGTTCGTTGTCACTCATGTCCTTATATACTATCAACTTTAGTCGCGTCTTAGTAATGTCGTGAAGGCTTCGGGCGGAATATCAACCTTCCCAAACTTCTTCATTCGCTCTTTGCCTTTTTTCTGTTTGGCTAGAACTTTCTTCTTCCGCGAGACATCTCCACCGTACAAACCTTTGGTCACATCTTTACGAAAAGCCGACAAGTCCTCGCGGGCAATAAACTTTGACCCGATAGCTGCCTGGAGGCTAACTTTAAACTGTTGCCGCGGGATAATGTCTTTGAGTTTTTTGACAGTTTCGCGCCCAAGACGATCAGCTTCGCTGCGATGAGCCATCAAACTTAGGCTGTCTACCATCTCGCCAGCCACTAAAAAGTCGACTCGGACTAGTTCTTCGGTTCGGTAATCATCGAGTTCGTAGTTAAAAGACCCGTAGCCACTTGTGGAGCTTTTGAGTTGATCGTAAAAATCGGTTAAAACGTTTGCCAACGGAGCTTCAAAGGTAATTAGTGCGGTTTTATCGTCAATAAAGTCTAGGCCTTTTTGCAGACCGCGTAGTCCAACCACTAACTGAATGACTGTCCCGACATAATCTTTGGGGACAATTATCTCGCCCTTGATCCAAGGTTCTCTGATTTCAACAATGCGACTAACGTCCGGAAGTTCTCCGGCATTTTTAATTTCTATGTCTTCGCCATCGGTCAGGCTAACTTCGTATCTGGTTGAGGGGTTGGTGATGATCAAATCTAAGTCATAGCCGCGTTCTAGCCGTTCTTTAACAATCTCGAGATGCAGCAACCCTAAGAATCCCACTCTAAATCCAAAGCCTAGAACCTGCGAAGTTTCTGGCTCGTAGCTCAACGAAGCGTCGTTAAGCGAAAGTTTAGATAGCGCATCCTTGACCCGGTTATAGTCGTCGGATGAAGCAGGGAATAGACCAGCATAAACAAATGGTTTGACTTGCTTATATCCTGGCAGCGCTTCTGAGGCAGGATTTAATTGCAAAGTAACAGTGTCGCCAACTCGAGCATCGGCAACCGTTTTAAGATCAGTTACGATGTAGCCAATCTCGCCAGTTTGCAGAAACTTTGTGGCTTGCCGCTTAGGAGTCGTGAAGCCAACTTCATTGGCAATTGCGCCTGCACTTGTAGCCATCATTTTAAGCTTGGCTTCTTTATCAATTGCGCCGTCAACAACTCGAACCGATAAAATAACTCCTCGATAATCGTCGTACATGGAGTCAAAAATTAGAGCACGAGTCGGAGCGTCTTTATCGCCGGTCGGCGGTGGAACCTGTTCAACTACCGAACTTAATACGCGGTCGACGCCCTCACCGGTTTTAGCCGAAATCGGGATAATGTCTTCTTTGCCGCAACCTAACAGGTTAATAATTTCCTGGCTAACTCGGTTAACATCTGAGGCCGGCAGATCAATCTTGTTAATGACTGGGATTATCTTTAGGTCAGCCTCGATTGCTAAATAAACATTGGCAAGTGTTTGCGCTTGAATCCCTTGAGTAGCGTCAACTACTAGCAAGGCGCCCTCGCAGGCTACTAGGCTACGAGAAACTTCGTAGCTGAAATCAACATGACCTGGTGTATCAATTAAATTTAGTTGGTGGCCTTGATAATCCATCCGTACGGGCTGCAACTTAATCGTTATGCCCTTTTCGCGCTCGAGATCCATTTGGTCAAGCAGTTGAGCCTTCATTTCTCGCCGCTCCACTGTATTGGTCAATTCGAGCAAGCGATCAGCTAGCGTAGATTTGCCGTGATCTATATGCGCAATAATACAAAAGTTCCTGATCGCCTGCTGACCGACCGCATTCACCTGCCTACCGGCAGAGCCGGCTGCACCGTGAATGCTCTTGGCGGACTGCTTTGTCTGTGACTCCGGTACTCGCTCGTCGTATGTCATATACGGCGTGCTCCGTTCCTCGTCACATCCTTGCATTCCATCCAAGTCGGCAACAGCGATTTTTTATAGAAGCGGGTCATTAGGTTAATAGTATAAGATCTTGAGCTAAAAGCACAAAGCGAAATCTATAAAATTATATAACTTCCTGACCTTCTTTTCAGCAATCAAGCACAAGGAAGCCTAGATTCCTGCTTCCGCAGGAATGACAAGGTTTTGGTCTAAGTTCTTTTCGCGGATGAAATGCAAGGAAGATGTGAAGCACAGAGGCGGGCTGTGCAAGTGGCACTGCCCCCGAGTACTGGAGCGTCTGACGCAGAGCCGGCAGAGCTGTTGGCTCTGCCAACAGGCAGGCCGGCGACAGTTCGCCGTGAGAGGTTAGGCTATTGAATACGAACTGGCTTAAACACAAAGTCAGTAATCTTGCGCACAACTGGGATCGACTCCTTTAGCTGAAGGGCATAGGAGAAACAGAGGTAAACCACCAGAGTTAGCGCAACCGATAGCACAAACTTAGGCACCAGCGAGAAGAACCCAACATCAGTAATTCTAAGTGGCAGAACTCGTATCAGGAAGTACATGGTGGCTGAGGTAAATATCGCGGCAATTACCATCCTTAGCAAACCACGGAAAAACTCAGGCTCAAACAAACCGGGGAATCGTCGACTCAAAATGTATATCAAAGTCAAAACCTCAAAGACGGCCACAATTGATTGCGCCACAGCCAAGCCGTAAATACCTAGATTGGCACCCCACGGAAGCACCAAATAAACCGCCAAGGCAATGTTTAATAGAATCGCAAACACTGAAACAAAGAATGGTGTTTTGGTATCTTGCTGAGCATAAAAGCTACGTGACACCAGGTGAAAAATACCTCGGAAGAAGATAGCCATGACCAATAGTCCAAGCAAATCGGCAATGATTGCGTTTCCATCCGCCACTAACAGGCGCACGATATATCCACGCCCAAAGTAGGCAACAATTATGACCGGCAGGCTGATCCAGATTAAAACTCGCAAAATGCTGGTGAATTCTTTTTTAAACAAATCCGGCCGACCTTGGTTTAAGCGCTCGCTCATTTGTGGAAACGCGGCAGTTGAAATAGCCACGCCAATTAGGTTGATCGGTACCCAGTGCAGCGTAAACGCAACTTCCCAAACGTTAATGAACCCGCGGCCAATACGAGAAGCCAAGTGAATCTCAACAATACTGTTAAAGTAATCGATTCCCTGGTCGACCGATCGCCAAGGCAGTAAGCTAAGCACCTGTTTAAAGCCACGGCTCCGCCAGTTAATTCGGTTGTGATACTCAAAACCAATACCAATCATTCCAATAGCAGCAATAGCTAGCTGGGCAAACGACCCCAGCAGCACACCGTAAGCCACACCAATAATCCCTAGTTGTGGAGCCAAAAAGACAATCCCAAAAATTATGCCCAGGTTGTAAATGGCTGGAGCCATAGCAAAAAAGAAGAACCTACCCATGGCTTGCTGAACACTAGTTAAGACACTGGAAATCGCAAACAAAAACGGGTTGAAGGCGATTATTCGCATCATAATTGTAGACAATTCTTTACTGGTTGCCGACATTTCATCGGACACAACCAAATCCACAATCTGCCCAGCAAAAATAATGATAAAGATGCTGGCTGCAAAAATAATTATCGCTAAAAAGTTAAGCAAACTAGACGACATATCCCAGGCGGACTTCTTATTTCCGTTGGCTAGTCGCTCGTTTAAAACCGGGATGAAGGTGACGCTAAGAGCGCCTGAAACCAAAATGATAAACATGAAGTCGGGGAACTTAAAGGCCACGCGGTAAGCATCGAGTTCTTCACTGAAAACCCCAAACTGGGTAATGAGCAGTCGCTCCCTGAAAAGGCTCAAAATCATGCCAAAAAAGCTCATGCCGGCCAGCAAGGCTGCTGCCCATCCAATCGATAACTTGGAATTAGCTTTGTTTAGCCATTTTCTCATCTTGAACTTAGTATAGACCCTGCGCCACTTTTCATGACATCAATTTTTTCATCGATCGGTCTATAAATCACGGGCAAACACCTCAAAGACAGCATTGGTCCAAGCAAATCCATGCTGAATTGGATAAACACCTTCGGCCGCTCCAGCATCTGGATCTACCACGTTGTACTTTTCGTAAAACCGCCCTGTCTTAGCGTAAGCTCTTAGGTTAGTGGACAGCCACTTTTTACGGATTCGCTTTGCTTCATCGTGATAGCCGTATCGCTTTAAGCCCTCGACCACAAAATAATGTAGTGGCGCCCAGCCGTTTGGTGAAGCCCATTGTTTTAGCGAGTAGTCTCCATCCTCTGGTGGTGTGGTGGCGAGCCCGTAAGGTGTTTCAAAAAGATCAAGCTTGCTCACTAGCTGGGCAGCCCGCTTGCTGCTAACCATTCCGACGAACATCGGTACATAAGCGGCAAGTGAATAAACTTTACCGGAGACATCGCCAATAAAATCGTAGTCAAAGTAAAACTCTCGGGATTCCTGCCAAAGGTTGGCATCAACTACACCCGAGCGCGTCTCGGCTCGATCGTGCCACTCTGCTGCAGCCAATCTATCTCCAGCTTGCTCATAGTATGTCGCCAGATCTTTTTCATACTTCCAAAGAAAAGCGTTTAAATCGATTGGGATGAAGTTAAGACAACGACCATCAAAGCGCGGCGTGTAATCCCAACCACTCTCGGCTTCGGCCAGCTCGTTTAACATATTGATATCGTAGTAACGCGACAAGCCTTTAAAGATACGGCGGTTGTGCGGGTGCAAATTCGCCATCCAAACATTGTGATATTCGGCTTCGGCAGCCTTCATTGCCTCACTAAGAAAATCATGGTCACCGGTTTTCTCGTAGACCATCATGGCCTGAGTCGTTAAGGTCGGCGGTTGAGACCTTCCTAGCATGTAGTAACGACTGGCATTTGGAACCATGCCGAATCGACTTATCAACTCAACCTCATTTTCTACTATGCCTTTGGCTAAATCAGTGCGATCAGAAGCCAAGAGGCCCGTGATTATAAAAAGATTATCCCAGTAGTACATTTCATCAAACACAAACCCAGATGTATCGTCGGCCGAGGGAACAATGTATGGATGTGGGAGCCCAATCAATGTTTGTTGATCGTGAGAATTCTTTCGCTCTAGCTCCTCCCAATAACTATCGGCATACGACAGCGCGGTTTGGAGGAGAGCATCATCAATACTGGTGTGTAGGTTAGTGTTTGTTTGCATAAGAGCTTACGCAAATTATAACGTTACCAAGCAGTTTATACGAGGGCTATTTCGATAAACTTTTTATCTAGTAAAGCGAAGCTTCTTTGGGCATTTTTGTACCCTTTAAGATTTTTTCGACTTCTTCGGCTTCGACTGTTTCTTTGTCGATTAGCTCGTCTTTGAGTTTATCTAGGAAAGATCGGTTGGCTTTAATTACCACCTCGGCCCGACGCGCAGCCTCTTCGATTAGTTGTTCGACTTCTTTATCAATTAGCTTGGCTGTTTCTTCAGAATACGGACGCTCGTGCACAATTTTATCGATCATCATTCCACCTTCATCCTGATGAAAAACCTTGTTGCGAGTAGTTTTACCCATGCCTTGCTCGATAACCATCTCGCGCGCTAATTCGGTTGCCTTTTGCAGGTCGTTTCCAGCACCGGTCGTAACGTGTTCTGCTCCAAGCACAACTTTCTCGGCCACTCGCCCACCAAGCATTCGCGCCAAAACATCTTTGTACTCAATGATCGAGTGATAGCTTTTGTCTTCTGGAGGAATAAACCAGGTGACTCCGCCGGTAGCTCCGCGCGGAATGATTGTAACTTTATGAACCATGTCAGAATCTGGCAAAACCTGCCCAACTACAGCATGGCCTGCTTCGTGATAAGCGGTTATCTGCTTTTCCTTTTCGCTCATAATCTTGCCCTTGCGCTCTGGACCGATGGCCACCTTTTCAAAAGCATTCGTTACGTCTTGGCTGATAATGGTTTTTCGGTTATGTCTGGCTGCTAGAATTGCAGCTTCGTTAGCAATATTAGCCAAGTCAGCACCTGAAGATCCGGCGGTTTTAGCGGCCAGCGCATCGAGGTTTACATTTTTTTCTAGCGGCTTGTTCTCAAAATGAAGCTTCAAAATTGCTTCTCGGTCTTTACGGTCTGGCAAAGCCATACCAACTCGACGGTCAAAGCGACCAGGACGAAGCAGCGCCGGGTCAAGTACGTCGGCTCGGTTGGTAGCAGCTAGGACGATTACGTTGGTTCCTTGCTCGAACCCATCCATCTCAACCAGGATTTGGTTAAGGGTTTGTTCGCGCTCATCGTGACCACCACCCATTCCGCTGCCACGGCGACGGCCAACGGCATCAATCTCATCTACAAATATAATGCACGGTGCGTTTTTCTTAGCTTTAGTAAAGAGATCGCGCACACGACTAGCACCCACACCAACAAACATCTCTACGAATTCAGAACCAGAAATGCTAAAGAATGGAACGTTGGCTTCACCGGCTACGGCTCGAGCCACCATCGTTTTACCAGTTCCCGGAGGGCCCACTAGCAGCACCCCCTTTGGAATCTTAGCGCCAACATCGCGGAACTTCTTAGGAAACTTTAAAAACTCTACAACTTCTTGCAAATCTTGCTTGGCTTCTTCGTTTCCGGCAACATCGTTGAATAGAATTTTTTCTTTGTCATTGCCGTAAAGCTTGGCTTTAGACTTTCCGAAATTGAGGGCTTGGCTACCCTGTCCTTGAGCTTGGCGCATCATAAAGTAAAAGAATCCGATGATAATCGCGATCGGCAAAATCGTTAGTCCGATGCTTAGCCAGGCTTGGTTATCGGCGGCCGGCTTAACTGAAAGTGAAAACTTGGTTTCGTCAAAACCTTGCTCGGTCAAACTCGAAGATGGGTCCTTACGCGACTCTATAGTTGGGTTTTCTTCGCCGGCAGGTGTAATTATTAGAGTGTCGCCCTCTTGGACGATTAAGTCTATCTCGCCAGCATTGGCCTTGGTTCGAGCTTCAGAAAGCGGAACTTCAGTTAGTTGTGTGGTGTCGGAAAAAGCGGCCACAACTGTAAGTCCTAACACTAGTAAAATGGCTACAAAGCCGATGTTCTTCATTGATTTGTTTGGTTTCTTTGACAACTGTTTTACCACGTACACTCCTATTCGTTGCTGGGATTCAGTCTCATATTATACCAGTCTCTTGAGTTCTAAGTTGTTTCTTCCTGAAGTTAAGGCCAATCCGCCGCCCACCTGATAGGTTTTTCCGGCCTTGGCTGTCTTGGCAAAATGAACAACCTTTTCAACAGTTTTAGTCGAGAGCTTTCCGTGTTCGGGCTCGTGCCGCAGCAACTGAGCAGCAACCTCTTTGGCCACAGCGTGTGGCAGCTGAGCAAAGCGACTACGATTTAGGTCCTCGCCTAGCCACTCGTTTAGGTTTGCGAGCTCTGAATCAATGCCAGATTCTTGCTTGATAAGTTGATCTCTAATTTCAAGCAGGCTCGTTCTAAACTCAGGGTCGGTTTTTTCGAGCCGCGGCAAAACAACGTGACGAAAGTGATTCCGTAAGTAGTTGGTGTCTTGGTTGGTTGGATCCTCACGCCAATCAATGTTTTGGTCCTGAGCGTACTCCACAAGTTGCTTTTTTGAGTAATCTAACAAGGGGCGAATACGATTTGGAGCGCTTTTAAGTGAGGTCAAGCCGCGCCAGGAAGTTCCGCGCCATAAGTTAATTAGCATAGTCTCGACTACATCGTCTTGATGATGGGCGGTAACAATTGCGGTGCATTTGTTGTCTTTGCTCGTCTTTTCTAAGAATTCATAACGAGCAGCGCGCGCAGATGCCTCGTTTTTTAGCAGGCCTGGCTTGGCCTTTTCTGTAACAAACTTGAAACCGTAACTCGCAGCCGCATCAGATACAAAATTACAATCACGATCCGAATTCAAGCGCATCGAATGGTCAAAGTGAGCCACAATCAACTCGATTTGTTTTTGCTTGGCCAGCAATTCTAAGAGCACCATCGAATCAACGCCGCCAGAAACAGCAATTACATACTTACCTGCTTTGATGTCATCTATTCTCATGTCTTTAACCAGCATACTCTTGTTAGTCTGAGACTTCGACTGCTCGGCTCATGTCCTGATAAAGCTTAAGAAAGTCTTGCCAGTCAGCCAACGCAGCAATTTTATTCACGTCCCCGGTTTCTACTCGGTCTCCGTCACGGTAATGAAAGCTGACTCCCGCCAGCCCAAAGGCTGTTAGCTTTCCTGGTGCATCAATTCTAAATAGCTCTTGTTTCTCCTGAATACCAGACCTACACTGCGCAACTCTATAAGTTGATTCGCCCAGATTAAATGTTTGTGGTGACAGCGCTGCGGCTAAATAATTTGCTGCTGGTGATACAGCCACTCGAACTCTGTCCCCGATTATGCCTGGGCCATCTCGGAGCGTATCAATCCGTTGGCGAATTGCTCTAAGGCGGTGCCTCTCCCACTCAAAAGGCTTTACTGGTTTTTGTTCTAGATCGGCCTGCAAGACATTTGATACAACAACGACACTACCTAACAGAGCGTAATTTGAGCGTTGCAGTAGGGCCTCTTCTCGATTTGCTAACAGTTCTTCGATGTCTGATTCAACGAGCTTAAGCGCGCCCTCAACCAGCTCCACACTAACTGGCGAACTATTTAGTGGGCCTCTTGCAAACTCTGCAGTTTCGACAGGCGCCTGGTAAAAGGTTCTGCGGGATTTTGCTACGACCTCTTCAATGCGGGCTAATGCAAGTTCATCAAGTTCTTTCTTTTCGCCCGATTGGTCTTTTTTCTTCTTTTTGGGATCTTCGGATTGGATCTTGGCTCTAGTTTTTGCCAACGCATCATCAAAACATGGATTGGCTAATACATTTTTAATGTCGCAGACAGCACCTGCGCGCTCATCGGAGTCGGTCAGAAGCCGGCGCTGTATCCGACCTTGGTCAAATTTGCCAACTTTGCTCTCAGCTATGTCTGTCTGGTCAGGAGATGCCAAAAGCTCAATCTCTCGCCGGGCGTGTGTCTTGCAGTCGGTTTCGGTAAGCACCCACTTAAACAAGGCATCGTCCTGCTTGGCCATGGTAAGAGTTACCAAGCTTAGGCCGTCAACTCCGAGTCGAGCTTTGGTATCGGCTTTAGTCTGTTCATTAACATTTGCCAGAGCAAACTCACCCGAAGCTCCGCGGAAAAACTGTACCGATACCTCTGATAGATCGTCATCTTCACTAGTTAGAATGTTTGGCCACATGCGCTCGATATCTTCAAAGCTACCAAGCGATCCCTCGCCTATTGTTTGCTGATTAGAATAAAGTAAGACGCTCTGTTCTGGACTGATGAGCCCCGGTTCAGGCCAGTGCCAGCCGTTTTTTCGTGCCTGCAAATCAATGGTTTCAAGTTCAAAAAAAGCACCCTGTTCGGGTGCCACCGGTTCAGCATGTGAGTCTATTACAGTCATACTGAGGTTTAATTATAGCTCATTTTGAGCCTACAACATATAACTAATGATGATGCCTGTATAATAAACGCCAGCATGAATCATTTAGTTTCACTCGATCAACTGCTCGACACAGAATTATTGGCAAAACTATTTGACCGAGCAGCTGAGTTCAAACTCTTAAGCAGCCGCGATTACCCTCAGGTACTGCAAGGAAAAACCGTGGCAACGTTGTTTTACGAACCCAGCACTCGCACGCGCTTGTCTTTTGAAGCAGCGGCGCAAAATTTGGGTGCACGTCTAATTAGCACTGAAAACGCCGGTCAATTCTCGTCTGCTGCAAAAGGGGAGTCGCTAGAAGACAGTATTTGCACTGTTGGCTGTTACGCTGATTGCATCATTCTTAGGCATCCAGAAAAAGGCGCATCCCACGCCGCTGCCGAAGTTTCTAAAGTGCCGATTATCAACGCTGGCGATGGCGCCGGTGAACATCCAACCCAGGCCATGCTAGATTTATTTACGGTTCTTGAATCCAAGCCAAATGCTAGTGATTTATCAATTGGCCTAGTGGGCGACTTACTGTACGGTCGCACCATTCACTCGCTTTGCCAATTGCTAGCTCTCTACAAGCCCAAAACCGTTTACGCGGTTGCTCCGTCTGGCTTAGAGTTGCCAGCTCAGTATGCAAAAACCCTAAAGGAGTCGGGAGTTGATCTAAAGCAGGTTGATAACTGGGACGAGGCCATCACGAAAATTGACGTACTTTATATGACAAGAATTCAGCGTGAGCGCTTTGCGACAGAATCGCAATATCTAAAACTCAAGGACTCGTTTGTTCTAACGCCTGACGAAGTTAAGAAAATGAAAAGCGATGCTATGATCCTTCATCCATTGCCAAGAGTAAACGAAATCGACCCGCTTGTAGATGCCGATCTTCGTGCCCTCTACCTTGAACAAGCGCGCAATGGATTGTTTGTTCGAATGGCGTTGCTTGAGTATGCAATAAACAGACCTTCATAGTGTTATATTAGATTAATGAGCGCTCGGGCATTCTACGATCCAGCAAAAACTTACGATGATAACTTTGATTCTGGTCCTTTTCTAACCAGTGACAACGACAAGCCACTGGCAACAAAGACCGAGCCCAGCAAGAGCTATACCTTTCTCGGAAAAAAAGTAGGATTACCATTTGGAATCCCAGCCGGCCCGTTGCTGCATAGCGGGCACATAAAGTACGCCTTTGAGCGCGGCTTTGATATCAACTGCTATAAAACTCAACGAAGCGTTCCGTTTGGAGTAAATGAATTCCCGAATGTGCTGTATCTGGATATTGACGGTGATTTAACTTTAGAAAAAGCCGCAAATCCACAGCTTGGACTAACGTCTACCAAAAAAGGCCCGACAGAACTATCTATTACTAATTCGTTTGGTAATCCGTCTAAGGGTCCAGAGTTTTGGGTAGACGACCTCAAAAAAGCTTTGAGCTATCAGGGCGAAAACCAACTCTTGATCATGAGTGTGGTCGGGACAATTCAAGACGGATTTTCGGAAGAAGACTACTGGGACGATTTTGCTAAAGCCGCCGGATTGGCTGCCGATGCCGGAGTGGAAGCCATCGAACTTAACTTGTCTTGTCCGAACGTCGCCAATGAGGGCGTTCTTTGCTACACCCATGACGCAGTCGTCGAAATCTGTAAACGAGTAAAAAACCGCGTCGGCAATACGCCAGTTGTGGCCAAATTTGGCTACTTCTCGGCCGAGCAGCAAGAACTTCTTGAGAGCATCGTCAAAGATAGCTCACCATTCTTGGCTGCATATTCTTCGATCAACACCATAGCAGCGCCAGTTGTAGACGAAAACGGGGACCAAGCTTTGCCAGGAGCAAATCGACTTAAAAGCGGGGTTTGCGGAGCTAGCATTAAGTGGGCTGGACTCGATATGGTTAAGCGACTCTCGGCCATCCGTGAAGCTAACAACTTAGACTACGAAATTATTGGAGTTGGAGGAGTAATGACGCCAGAGGACTTTAACGACTACATAAGCGCCGGAGCAGATTCGGTGCAATCGGCTACGGGAGCAATGTGGAATCCAGGTTTAGCTGCCGAGATTAAAGCGAGCCTATAACCCGGCCGCTGCCTGGCGCTACTAAAACTTTTCCCTCAGAAAAAACTAACTCGCCGCGCAAAAATGTTTGTTTAACTTGACCAGCTACCTTGCGTCCGGCAAAAGGACTCCAGCCGCACTTGGTAAGTAGTTTTTCATTCTCGATCGCAAACTCACCTAACTCGACTTCAACCTTTGAGCTCTCGTCTGTCTTGAGTTTAAAAATTCGTTGAGGGGAGCCGTGCAGAAGATCAATAAGCTTGGCTTGGCTAATCTTTCCTTCTTGCTGAGCAGTTAGCATTAAAGGTAGCGTGGTCTCGAGCCCAGGAACTCCAAAAGGTGGCTCGGCACTATCTTTCTCAGCCTTAGTATGCGGAGCATGATCGGATTCTATGATGTCTACGGCATCGATGTGGTTCCACAAAAAGTCTAGGTCTTTTTGAGTCTTAAGATAAGGCTTCATGTGTCCGTAAGCACCAAGTCGATCGGCATCCTTGTTGGTCAAAAATAAGTGATGAGGCGTTACGCCGCACGAAATCGGAAGACCCTCCTCTTTAGCTTTCATTACAAACTCAAGCTCCGCTTGGCTCGAAACGTGACAAATGTGAGTTTGGCGCTTGGTTTTTCTGATGGCGTTAAGGACAATGTCGGATACGTCTTCTTCGGCGTGGAGTAAAATTGGCTTGCTAGCTGGCCAAGCTTCGTAAATCGAGAGCAACTTGGTTTTATCGATTATAAAGTTCCCGGTCGTGACGTTGAGATATATTTTAAGTCCGCAAACTTGATCGATTACTTTGCTAAATTCATCAAAATTATCGCCTAAGGTTCCAAAATGAAATCCGATGTCGCTGACTGTTTGTTTGGAGGCACTATCAATCTTAGTCTGCAGTTTTTTGCTAGTAGTTATTGGATCGGCGTTGTTTGGCATGTCGAGTACCGTGGTGTAGCCCCCAGCTAGCGCTGCCGAAGTGCCGGTGAAAAAATCTTCTTTGTGAGTCTGTCCTGGATCTCGAAGATGCACGTGCGGATCAATTAAACCTGGCAGCGTGATGATCTTATTCATTCTGCTATTTTAGCAGCTGCTATAGTATTTTTATGACAAAAGTAAGCTTTGATGACCTGCGCAAACTCTACCTAGAGGCGATCATCCCCTTTCATGAAATTAAGCGGGATATTTGTTTACCGCTTGATGAACATCGACCAGACAACGATGCCGAGCATTCATGGTCATTGGCTTTAATGGCCTGCGCCTTAGCAGCAGAAGTAGACAAAGAGCTCGATGTTGGCCAAGTAACAATTTTTGCGGTTGTTCACGACCTGGTAGAAATCTACGCCGGCGACACTTCGGTTTGGAGCGATCCAGATCAGCTTGCAAACAAGAATGATCGCGAGGCCAAGGCTTTGAAAAAGATTGCCCAAAATTTTAGTGCGTTTCCTGGCTTGGTTAAGCATGTTCAAAATTACGAGTCCAAGGAAAGCGCAGAAGCTAAGTTTGTTTATGCCCTAGATAAGTTTTTGAACCTACTTAATCTGCTCGAAGATAAAGGTCACTTTTATCGAGATCTGCGCAAAATTACAAAAGCTCAGGTTGATGAGCAGCTCAAAGAGCACCGAGAAAAAGGCATGAGCGATCCAAATGTAGCCCCATATTACAAAAAGCTACGCGAAGCCTTTGATGCCCATCCAGAGTATTTTTATAAGTAGGCTTCTGGTCGGAATGAATCTCAGAAATTACAAAAACTAAATAAGTTCTAGAATTTCGCAGTTACCAATGCGAGCTACTTCATGAGTGTATTCGTGATGATGTGGTCGCTCCTCAACTACTAGTCTGAATGCGCGGCCGAATGATCCGTGACTAACAACCAGAATCACGTTTTCTGGGCGCGTTTTTAAGTATTGCAATGCTTCGGCTGCTCGCTCATGCATAGCCTCAAAAGTTTCTGCACCATTTACTTTGTCCATCTCCTTGTAGTGATGAACTTTTATAAAATCTGGGGCAGACTTTCCCTCTTGATCTCCGAAGTTGCGCTCAACAAACCGATCGTCCGTAACGATTTTGTCTGCTGGGTAATCGATCTGCTCGGCAATTAGTTTAGCCGTATTGTGAGCTCTAGATAACGGAGAGCAGATTATTAAATCAATCTTTGGATGTTTTTCATGAATAACTGCACCAGCTGCACGAGCTTGCTCTTTGCCTTCTTCGGTTAACTTAGCGTCAGTCAAACCAGCAAACTGCTCCAACACGTTCATGTCGGTTTGACCGTGGCGCACAAAGAAAAGTTTTTTCATAACAGATACAACTATACCAGATGGTATAATTCCTGCATGCTTAACCTTTTTGCCCATGCCGGTGAGGTTCACGATGACGTGTTAGATAGCACCGCGCACTTACTAGATTTATGGTACGTTACGTTACCAATTTACGTCTTGGCTATCGCTGCCATAACGATTGTCTCTTACTACGCCACTAAAAAATCAGTTAATGCTGCATTTTTAGTTTTAAACACCGCCTTGCTAGTTGGTGGGCTAGTGATGTATCAACTTTCACCAACTGTCAGCGCGGTTTCTCTTAGTCTTGGCTTTACAATGGCCTTAATTTCGGTGTTAGGTGGACTAAAGGTAGGAAAATAATGCCCCATATCCACACCGAGCCCGGGCATCACGACCAAACTGCAAGCGCCATAATCGTACGTACCGATGGCTCAGAGCCACGAGTCATGCTGCATCGTCACAAAAAACTAGGGCTCTATTTGCAGTTTGGCGGACACATTGAGTTGGATGAAACACCTTGGCAGGCGATTGCCCACGAACTTGAAGAAGAGTCCGGCTACACGCTCGGACAATTGAACATACTGCAACCACCAGATCGTCTAAAGGATCTACCGTCGAACGACCTTCACCCATATCCCATCTGCCAAATTACTCATCGTTTTAGTGATATTCACAACCATACCGACACGATGTACGGTTTTATAACCGATCAAGAACCCTCAAAAACAATCGCCGAAGGTGAGTCAACCGACATAAAGCTTTTTAGCAAAGCTGAGTTAAAGGATTTTCAGGCTAACGACATTCAACCCGACATTGCTGCCACGGCCTTATTTGTACTCGACGTGGCGTTGAGCAAATGGGATATTCTAAAAACTAAAGATCTTTAGGCTGGTCTAGCCGAACAACAACCACAACCGCAAGGTCCAGTTGGTTCGGCAGCAATTGTTACCCCGCCTATTTTGATTTCGTTAAAGCTAGTGTCAAACAGCTGATGTGTTGGATTAACTGATCTAACCACAGCCGTGCGCTCCGATTTTGCTGGAGTTAAACCAAGAACAGTTTTGCTAACCTGAACTGTCATCAAGTACGCTATCGTAAACGCTGAGGTTACAATGATTAAACTTGATGCAACAACTTTTGATTTATTCATTCTAAGCGCAAGTATAGTATCCTTCGTCCTCAAGCTCAAGCGCTATCTAGCAAGTGCGCGTAGAGTAAGTAAATCGACTTCTGATTTGTTGTGTCTATCATCGTTGACCCACGCAGCTTCAATGGTTGCAACGTAGATTCTCAGCGGGCTTTCATCAAGAAAATCCTCGACTGGTGGCACGGTCTTGCCCCGAAAACGAACTTCCAGTAAGCGCTTGAGCTCATTCGTATCAACCACTTCATGCGCTACGGCCTTGGTGTAAAAACCAAAGTCGCCCACGTCTTCTGTTTCACTGAAAACGGTAATAGATACCTGAGGATTTTTCTTAATATGCTCTGAGTGCTGCGTATCTTTTAAAGATTTCCAGATGATATTCACGTCTGAGTCATAGCTCAAGTTCAAGCAAACACACCACGGCGCTCCCTCCGAATCGACAGTCGCCAAAGCAAACTGCTTGTGACGCGGCAAGTTATCGAGCACAAAGGACGCAACAGATTTTGGATCGTTTTCGTTAAAGTTGCTCATAAGGGTAATTATACACGTCGAGAAGTGGCGGCCTTGTTAACAGAACCGCAGTGCTTGATTTGGTTTCTGGCCAGGAAGAACTGAAACACAGACCGATGCTGTGTAACTGACACCGCTCGGGAGTATTGGAGGCTCTGACGCCGCCAGAAAGCAAAAGGCCGGCAGCGCAGTGAGCTATGCTCGCTGGCAGGCCGGCCGATCAAGTTCTGTGGTAGCGGCGACTGGATTTGAACCAGTGACCCCAGGCTTATGAGTCTTGCCTTTGACGCTAATGCTAACGACTTCACCAAGGTGTACGAACGAGCATCACTGCGTTTTCGTCAGCACATGATTGGTGCTATTGCCGTCAACTCTAGCCGTCAGAATGATTAACACGAGCAGGGATTAAGTTGTTATTTGTATAACTTTTTTAATAAAGTCAAATGGTAGCACCGACAGGAATTGAACCTGTGACCTTAGGCTTATGAGTCCTACGCTCTAACCAACTGAGCTACGGTGCCACATTAAGCTAATATATCATAATACGCCCCTGTTGGCTACTGTAAAAGCTAGGTGCTAGATACTTTGGCTTATTAAGTCAAATGCCCTACGAACTACCGACCCACCATGCCTACCTATATAGTTGCCGACTATAATAGGAAATGCTTAACGATAGCCATACGCATGTATAAGCCTAATTCATTTTGAATAAAGTAGTAGGCTTTCGGGGATTTATCAACTTCTGTGTCTATCTCGTCAATTCTTGGCAATGGGTTCATGATTATACAGTCCTCAGCTAATAAAGCTTCAATCTTACTATCTATAATGTACTGTCGGACTATTTTCTGGCTAAAAGTTCCCGATGGATTTATGGGCGGAAAGCCAGCACTATAAACTACCTGTTCATTACCAAGCTCTTGTTTGGTAATTTGCTTTAATGAATTGCTCTTCTTGAAGTCATCAGTATATTTATCTGGTAAGCTCAACTCTTTTGGTGTTATCTCATTCACTGTATTACCCGAAAACTTGGCAAGTAAAAGCATTAGCGAATGTACCGAGCGAGAATAACGGGTATCGCCGATAAAAGTAATGGTTAGATTATCTAGCCTTCCAAACCTAACCCATATTGCGTATGCGTCAATCAGTGCTTGTGATGGGTGTTCATCATAGCCATTTCCGCAGTTGATAATCGGGTAGTCAGTAAAGGGCGTGACTTCTTTAAAAACCCTTTCATCATGATGACGAATAAAATATGCGTTCACATACGCATTCAAAGTCCTGATGGTATCAGGCATACTTTCAGCCCACCCCTCTGATACGCTAGGCTTTGCTTCATCAAGTAGCACAGATTTATATCCAAGCTTCCAAGAAGCCGTTTCAAAACCAATTCTAGTACGGGTTGAGGGCTGGAAAAAGAGCAAGCCAAATAACTTAGAATTATCTATACCGTTACTGTTAATGGGCTTTAAGCGGAAATCATTAGCTGTCGCAAAAAGGCTGAGAATATCTTCTCGTTTTAAGTCTTTAATGGATAGCAAGTTCATTACTTGATAATAACCCAAAATAATTTTTTACAATAGTACTTCCAGGGTGTAATATTATATATAGAACAATAATTGGACTTTCCACATGTGATAGCTTAAAAATCGCTAGCTGGTATTGGAAAAAATAAGAGGGTAAACAAATTATATGACAGAACGCTTACCAGAAAGTATTGAACGAACCGAGGAGCCCACACGTGAGATTGGCAGGCTAGTCCTTGACGTTATTCAGACAAGACGAAGTATCCGTGAGGGATTTATGGATATACCAGTCTCAAACGATGTCATTAACGGAATTATTCAGAGTGGCTTAACAGCACCATCAAGTAAAAATGCACAGCCCTGGCGGGTTCATGTGGTTCATAGAGGAGAGATGCTTGATGACATTGCCGACTATGTGCAAAGTGCTAAGGATGCAAGTCGATATGCGCCAATAGACCCTGCAACAGAAGAAATACGAGAATGGCCTTCCACTGTAGCTGAATCTGCTCAAACTCTAAGAGGTGTAAGCGTTGGTTTATTTGTTGAAAATACAGTTCCTTTTAGTGAAGGCAAGAACTATTTATCCAAGTATATAAGACAAAATGAAGGGGTACTTTTGGATGGCTATGCTTTGGAAATGATGAGCCTTGGTGCAATGATACAAAATATGTGGTTAAGTGCCCACGCACAAGGCCTTTCTGGTGTATTTATGGGTGATGTAATGGTCGCTGAAGATGATATACGAGAACGACTAGAAATTGACGGTGATTTAACAGGCGTTCTTGCACTTGGTTATGCAGACCAGAACACATTTGATAAGAAGCTAAGGGGTGATAAAGTAGTCTTTCACACGATGGGTGAGGAGGTATAGTTATGTCGTACGGAATTGAACAGAGTGGGTTCTCTCCTATCACTGATCCAGAGGCCGCACAGCGACTAAAAATTGATTTAATTACCGATGGCTTATCAGTTAGTCCTGAAACAAAGGCAGCCTTAGTAGAATCAGAGGATATACCGCTTACGCTTGCTGACTACGCTTCTACGTCTGGTGTAACATTGAAACTACCCAATGATACTTGGGTTAATGCTCCTTTTAGTGAGTTCAACCCTAATTTTGTAGATACACCAGCTAACAGCTTGTCAGTAGAAGACGGAAAATTATATGTAGTAAACGGTGATGACGCATACGAAGCAGAGTTTATCCCCGTTCCTGCTTATCACGACAAGACATTAGAAGATGGTAGCCCAGTAAAATGGATTGCAATTACTCACTCCGATAGAGTACGCTTATCGCCTATCAAAGGTTGTGCAATTCAATGTGATTTCTGTGACATACCATTTGATAAAGCTCCTGACGAACCAGCATACCGTGGACAAAAAATCATCGGTAATATTCTTGAAGCAACTGGTGTAGCCTTGCAAGACCCCATATTGCCTGCTCAACACGCATTAATATCTGGTGGTACACCGAGAAAGAGTGATTACGGCTATGAGAATGAAGTGTACGAACGCATGGTTATTGAGAACCCAGATATTGATGTAGATATTATGATGGTGCCAATGCCTGGTCTGCTTAATATCAAGCGATTAGGTGAAATCGGCATACATGGTTTAAGTATCAATATAGAGCTATGGAACAAAGACATTGCAAAAGCTACTATGCGTAGTAAAGCAAAGGCTTCAAGGGAACTGTACTTAGACTTTATTGAAAAGGCTGCAGAGGAATTTGGTGCTGGCAGAGTTCGTTCATTACTAATGGTCGGAATTGAGCCAATAGAAGATACGCTTCGGGGCGTGGAAGCTCTAGCTGAACGTGGTTGCGACCCAGTGCTTAGTCCGTTCCGCCCAGACCCCATCACTCCTATGAGAGATGTTAAACCATCAACAGCAGACGAACTATTAGAGGTATGGCAACGCAGCCAAGAGATTGTTGGTAAATACGAAGGCGTTAAACTAGGTCCACGCTGTATCCCTTGTATGCATAATGCGCTGACTTTCGCTGATGACTCTGGCGACTATTACCATTCTCAACAAGGCTCACCACGTAGAGATATTAAGCCAGATGATAAAATCTAAGCTCTCTCCTGAACTAGGCACAGACGAGCATTACTATTTCTTCACTATGCTTTCTGACCGCTTCATTCCTCTAGTGGAACGATGGCAAGAGGCTCTAGAAAAGCGTTTTAATAAACAATTCAAACCAATATATATCCTACCGTTTTATCACAATCATTTTTTTGAGGAAGAAAACTATATTGTTCTGAACGAGTGGCTTGAAGACGTGCATAAACAAATGAAACGCACAGATATAATGAATCTCATTTATCCCGAAGACCTTAATAAGCAGTTCTCGAAGTCCAAGGAAATAAAAGCCTTAAGCCAGAAGCTGATTAAAAAACAAGGCAAGGTCTTTGTACTAAGCTTTAGTAATGTTTGGTTTGATTTAGATAATCCAAATATGGTTCTCCTTGGTCCTGATCCTACGGTCGCTGCATTGTATGACGCAAAGATTGAGCATTACCGAACTTTTGAAAAACTAGGAATAGAAACTGTTCAAACAAGCGTATACAACAATGTTCAGGAACTTCGTGGTAACCAAAAGGATTATCCTTTTTTTCTTTCAGCTATGTATTCGTCAGGTGGCATTGAGAGCAAGGCTATTTTCACAGAACAAGACCTTGATGCGTACTACTCACACTTAAGACCAGTGAACAAAAAAGAACCTTTAATTGTCGCAAGATATATAGATGACATTGTGCTTGCTCCAAACTCTAGCGGTATCGTTACGAACGACACAGATGTAACCGTAGTATGTATATCAGACCAGATACTTAGGAACAATCAATATATGGGGAATATCTACCCCTCTCAGGCGAATAAAGAGCACGTCGAAAAGATAAAACAAATAACAATTACTGTAGGTAAATATCTGGCAGAACAAGGTTTTCGTGGATTATTTGGTATAGACTTCCTTATTACGAAGTCTGGCAAGTGCTACCCCGTAGACCTAAACCCAAGACGACAAGGTGGGTATTACTGTATCGCTATGTCATCTAAGATTGACCTGATTGATTTGGAACTAGCAATTATTTTTGATGAACCGATTCCAAAAATATCATACGAAGACTTTCAAGTGGATTACTGCTGGGCACACAGCAAACTTACCCCGTATTATTCCAATATGAAGATAATTGATGAATTCAGCTTAGGTAGTCCCATCGAACCCTTTAGTACAATCGGTGCCACTTTCAAAGCCATTTACTATCCAAAGAACAATACCCTAATGGTCGGCAACCCTGGATTCTATTTAACAACAGGTAACTCGTATAAAGAAGTCAAGCTACGGCTATTTAGGGAAACTGAGGAAACTATCTCAAAAAGTTACGAACTATACGAAGGATAGGTGGGGTTATCCCAACTTTCGCCCTAAAACCTCTCCTACGACCCCTGGAGAGCCCACAGGGGTATCAAAACGGTTCACTATTTGTACAAGGCATTAGCCTAATTACTGTCCTCAGGTTTTTCTCCCAGATTTTAACGGCAATAACGTTATTTTTCATTGCCAATATAAATTGCTTGAACACATTTTTGCCCGTAAATAAGTAATAGTGTATAATAGTAAGTAAGAACTGAGATTTCTTACGAGGCACGTCACGCTGCTAGAGAAGACCGAACAAGGTATAGTATCGAAGCAAGAGAGGGAGCATAACCCTCAATAGCCGTGAAGAAGTAATCTATCGTAGAACTTGCGAGGGCAGCAATGGTCTTATGCGGTTGGCGAACAGGTTGGGTGACGTGTTTTGACACTAAAGGTGGTGTAGGTAGACAATCCCACCCTGTGGCGTAGGGCCAGTGTCATTGTTGACGGGTTGACGGCCTATCGGCGGGAACTATCGACATAACCTCTACTTCTTCAAGAGTAACGTGCAGACAACTTCTGACGCTTGGGGATAGTAGGGGTAGTGTCTCAAAATCTCAGAGCCTTCAACAAGAACTGGGGTCTTCTGTAACAGTACAAACTCTATCTTAAATCCGAGAAATCCCAGAACTCCAAAAACAGTGAGCGAAGCGAACGGTAAGTAACCGAAGGTTACGCTACAGATACCCAGAATTGGGAACGTGCCAACAAACTTCAAAAATGTCTGACCAAAATTCCGACATAGCCTCCTACTGTAATCGTCGGTTTTTTATTTTCTCTCAATTATTGCCTCTAATTACAGGTAAGATAACTGTGATTATTTCGTCAGTATCGGTAACTGGCTTCTTTTTTTCGGGCGATTTCATACTTGTATAATAACAATCTCTTTCGATTTTTTTCTAATTACAAGTAGCCGCAAGGCCATTTTTTATCACGAATCAGCCCTATTTATCTGACACCAAACTCTTAGAATTTGTTACCGCCTAATCAGTTGAACTAGGGTTATGTACGAAAATCAAAACTTACCTTATTAGCGTTGTCCTGTGCTGCAGAAATGCTATCCGCAAATAGCGGTTCAGTCTTTAGATACTTGTAGTAAGTAGACCTAGAAATCCTCGCAAACTTACAACTATCACTAACGTTGTAGTTACGTTCTATATAAAATGCTAACTGGTCTACGGTTTTCATATTGAATTTTGGTGGTCGCCCAACAGCGTTTTTTATTGCCATGAATAAGTCCTTTTTGTATTAACCTCTATATATAAGTATACAAAATTAGCGTTTGAGTACCCTTGTCGGGGACGTTATACTACCTCTAATGACAGATAACAAGGCATGGTTGCGCCGTGTAACACTCAAACTGAACGAACTGCACTTAAATGGGGTTGATTTTCGTGATGTACATAGGTGGATTTTTGATTGGAACGAAAATCTCACAAGCAAAGAAAACCTAGATAACGTCAGCGATGAAGACCGAGCTTTAACAACTCTCAAACAAGCTGGAGTAATCGGGGGCATCAGCAAGGATAACTTCTATCGAGAACAGCAAGAGTGGCAGTTGGCAGATAAGGGCTACGGTATGTGGAGCGATTGGGATACAACCGATCCAGCACACCGAGAGTACGACTACATCTGGTTCGTAGACTGGTTCGACTATGACCGTTTCCAAAAATTCTGCGAAACTCATGGGTTCAACCCAAACGAGACCCAGACAGAACCATTGGACACGAATGTTATTCAGAATAACGAAACGACCAGACCAGACAGTGAGCAAATTGCCAAGATACACCTAGCCCAAAAAACCCTAAAACTCAATTTGAACGGTATCACCTATACACTCAAGCACTTGAATAGTAAAAAAGGATTTAACTATAACTTGGCGAAGAAGCTCCTAGACAACCCAGATGAATGGGTAAGCAAAGATGATATGGGTTCGTATTACAGTTACATACGCTCAAAGGCGAAAGACTGGCCTAAGCAAATGGGCTTCACTGGTAAGCTGAAAGACATTTTCATTAGCGTAAACACAAAAGACCAGAAAATTATGCTCAACCCATATAGGTCTCTTACTCCCAATGAGGCGGAGATTATTAGAAGCCTTGTCAAGACAGAAATACACGAATAGCTCTTATTTTTAGAGATTTTTAAGGTGTTCTTTTTAGAATCTCTGTCGTAACGGGAATCTCTTTTTTTTGGCCTGATAATTATATGCAGGACAGGTTAACGAGCGAACCAGCAACATACTGTCCTGCTGGGAAGCTCACAAAGGGAGGTCTATAAATGAAAGACTTTAAGGAAGAAAGTCATACAACAAACACACTAAACGATACTGGACGCAAAAATAGTGCTCCTGACAACCAAACAACGATTTCTGCCACTAGAACATGTAGAAAAGAGACAAATAGCGAAATAAACAGATTAACATTGACAAATACTTACAATTAACTAATAATGGAGATTAACATGGTTAACTACAAATTTTATACAGTCCAGGAAGTCGCAGATATTCTGCAAGTCCACTGGCAAAGCGTACTCACTTACATTAAGAGCGGTAAGCTAGAAGCCGTGAAATTGGGTAAGGGTTATCGCATAAGCGAAACAGCATTACAGAGATTTATAGCCGACCACTCTACGAGGAATAAGCGATGATGAAAGATTCAACAGAACCTAAAACACAACAACTAAAATTGTTAACGGTACCAGAAGCAGCAAAAGAGCTTCGAATAAGCAACTGGCTGCTTTATGAGCTAATAAGAAAAGGCCAACTCAAGACACTAACCATTGCCACACGCAGGTTAATTGCCTCTGATGACTTAGCTAACTTCATAAACGAACGAAAGGAGCAGGAATATGAAACGTAGACGGGGTGAGGGAACGGTCTGTAAGCGTAAAGATGGACGGTATGAGGCAGCAGCATACGTACATACACCAACGGGCATTAGACGGGTCCGACGTTATGCTGCTACACGAACCGAAGCAGAGGCAAT